>CALCML010000166.1 GCA_937967765.1 uncultured Carnobacterium sp. | reverse complement strand
TCTGCGACTTCATGCATCACCGAACTTGCTTCTAATAATTGCGAAGTCATTGTTTTCAAGAGCGATTCATACACCGCAAGTGACGTACTCGATGTTCGCCCTGATTTCTCGATGGTAATCGGAGTCGCTTGTGAGCGCGTTTGAATTGACTCTGTAAAATCAGCTGGAATCGTTGCAATGATTTTCGCATTTTCTCTAACAGTAGTCAGCGCAATTTGTTTTTCCTCAGTGAGTTGCTCAAACAATGCCACGATTTGTTCTCCAAAAGCACCTTTGTCTTGATTATCGATATAAATCTTCGTTTCGATATTTAAATCAGATGGATTAAAGGCACTCTTTGTGGAGAATGCTAAGAATAATGCTAATAGAAATGGCATTATGACCATGAGTAATAGCGCCGGAAAAGACTTCAGAGAGGATATTAAATTGGCTTTAATATAACGAATGTATCTCATAAGTCCTCCTTAATCACGAAGCGTCTTTCCTGTTAATTGTAAGAATGCCTCTTCTAATGTCGTTTCTTTTACGTTGACGGATTTAATCACGAGTTGTGCCTGTTCGACTTGCTCAATCAATTTCATCATCGAGAAAATCGTTTGGTCGATCGTAAGTTCCATGTCTTGTCCATCCACTGTTACAAATTGAATGCCGTTTTCGCTGTTTTTTAACACTTCGTCAAATCCAGCAGGCACGCGGTCCAATGTGAGCGCCACGGTTTGTGTATGTCCCACGAGTTTTTTCACTTCTTCTTTTGTGCCATATGCCACTTCTTCTCCTAAATCGAGAATAAAGACACGCTTACAAAGGGCTTCGATTTCCTCCATATAGTGCGACGTATAAAGAATCGTCGTGCCTTGTTCGGCAAGAGATTGAATATAGTCGAAGATATGTTGACGCGACTGCGCATCGACCCCGACAGTTGGTTCATCTAAAATCAAAATTGAAGGATTATGCAACATCGCAACGGCAATATTCAAGCGACGTTTCATCCCACCAGAGTAGTTTTTCACTTTTTCTTTCTTCTTGTCGGTTAGACCGGCCACTTCCAGCAACTTCTCAATTTGGCTCTTTAACTCTGCCCCCGCTAACCCGTAGAGGCCACCGAAGTATTCTAAGTTGTCGACCGCGTTCAATTCCTCAAGAAGCGCGATATCTTGTGGCACTAAGCCTAAGTGTTTTCGAATTTCTACTTTATCGGTTTTAATCGACTTTCCATTAATGAAAATCTCACCGCTATCCATCGATTGAATCCCTGTCAGAATATCAATCAATGTACTTTTCCCGGCTCCATTAGGTCCAAGTAATCCAAAAAGTTCCCCTTCCATAATTTCAAAGGAAACATTTTGTAGGACTTTTTGTCGTCCGTAAGATTTGGTTACGTCTTTAATTTCAATCATATGTACACCTCTTTATCGAATAAATGAAAGAATGGCTGTTAATAAACAAAGAACAATCGCTACAATTGCTTCCTCTTTTAAATCTTTAGGGGTCTTCTTGGATTCGTTCATTTGTTTACCCTCCTACTTGTTTGTACCCTTATCATAGCAAACACCCATCGGAGTCTATAGTTCAAAACGTCATCACATACCGTGACTAAAGTCATGTTTTCTATAAAAACTGCCCCGACTCTTTCAGATTCTATACTCCATGGTGGTTTGTCTGAAAGAATCGGAGCAGTCTTAATTATTGTTTGAGTTTGTTTTCGTACGCAAAAATCACAAGTTGTGTACGGTCACGCAATTCTAATTTCGATAAAATCGTACTAATATTATTTTTTACGGTTCCTTCTGAGAGGAAGAGCGTTTGCGCGATTTCTTTATTACTTAATCCTTGCGCCACTTGTTGGATGAGTTCCACCTCACGCGGTGTGAGCCCCCATTTTTCCGCATCAAAGGCAGCAGGCTTCTCAACAGTCGTATTCGTCAGTAGCGCCTCTGAAATCACCGTATCCATCACGACTTTTCCAGACAGAGCAACTTTAATCCCGTCAAGAATCGCCTCTGGACTACTGTCTTTTAATAAATATCCCGAAGCGCCATTTTGCACGGCTTCGACGATATATTCGGTATCTTGGAAGGTCGTCACAATCAGCACCTTCACCTCCGGAAAGACCTCTTTAATCAGTTTCGTTCCTTCGATTCCATTACTCTCAGGCATGCGAATATCCATCAAGACCACATCTGGTTGGTGCTCCTTGCAGGCTTCAAAGGCTGCACGTCCACTCTCTGCTAAAGCGAGGACTTCGACATTACCGCTCGCCTCAAGCATGATTTTTAAACCCGTACGGATGAGCATTTCATCGTCGGCAATAATAAGTTTGATTGGGTTTGTCATGGTTCTCCTCGTTTCTATTGTTTTTCTGTATTCGGTAAGATCATTTGTACGGTCACGCCAGGATTTGACGCCTCCAGTGTCACGGATCCGCCTTCTCCTCTGAGTCGTTCTTGGAGAGATTTGAGTCCGCCTTTTGGAGCTAAATCGACCGCTCCTGTTCCGTTATCCTTAATCGTTACGACTAATTGCGACGGATTATACATCAACAGCACGGTAATGCGTGTCGCTTGTCCATGTCGCATCGCGTTTGTAATTGCCTCTTGGACTCCACGGAAGATGCTGAGCTCAGCCTCACTTGTAAGAGAGAAGGTTGGCTCATTTTTTCTAAACTGAATATCGATGCCGCTGTTGACTTGTACCTCGTGGAAAAATTCTTCCAGCGCAATATCTAGCTGCTTCTTATCCATTTGTTCTGGCTTCAAGTCATGAACAATCTTACGCACTTCTTGCAATCCTTCGACCGCAAAATCACGAAGTCCTTCGCTCATTTCTTGAATCGGTGAATTTTGTTGCTTGGCCAGTTGCGAAATGGCCCCTAGCTGAATAATAATCGTGGACAGACTGTGTCCCACTGAATCATGAATCTCACGAGAAATTCGGTTTCGCTCTTGCAGCGTAAAGATTTCCTTCATCGTCCCCATTTTATATTGGGCTTGTTGCAAGTCATACCGTTGCTCGCTGAGTTTCTGCTCGGCTTTTTCCAACTCTTCTTGCAGCGCTCTTCGCTCTTCCAAAATATGATTTCCATAAGAGAAGAATAAAAGGAAGAACAAGGTCATGACAACTTGAATACTATCGCCTTGTTGAACGGCTGGAACGATAACGACCGCCCCTAATATCAACTGTAGAATCAATGCATTTTTAAAGGAGAATCGTAAACTCACCTCGAAGCAGAGAAGAAGAATCAGTCCTGTAAAAATGGTATGGAAATACAAACAGAGGAGGACGACCGCGATGCCTTCAACGAGGATATACCACTGATATTTCAATGAATAATAGCCAACTTGAACCAGTGCGATAAATCCAAAGAAGAAGCCGATGTCCCCTGCGTTCATATTCGGTAGTTGCGACCATTCAAAAAGCGCAAAAAGGATGAAACCATACCGAATAATGAATCGTACCCATTGATCGATTTTCATGATTTCACCCCTTTGTCATTACTGATTTAATAAAAATAAAAACGC
>CALCML010000165.1 GCA_937967765.1 uncultured Carnobacterium sp. | reverse complement strand
TTATAATAGGCCAAGTCTTTCGCCGCAAGTTCGAGTGAGTCTTCTGCCCCTTCCTGAGCGGTAAACATAGCGTTATCTCCACCAGCCATAATTCCAACAACTAGTCCTTTATCGACTCCGTATGTTGGCGGGCATTCAGCAGCATCTAATACTCCTAATCTTCCCGACGTTCCAGCACCAATATAAAACAGTCGTCCACCGACTTTCATTCGTTCTACGATCTGGTCAACTAAGATAGAAATATTCCTTATACTCTCTTCAACGATTGAAGCAACCGTCTTATCCTCATTATTAATTTTTCGTAGGATCTCTTCCGTTGATACAGCATCGATATCTATGGTTCGGTGATTATTTTTTTCAGTATCTAACTTAATTAAATCTATCATCATCCCACTTCCTTCTGACATTAGTTTATCATAAAAGCGCTATCATTGAAATAGGGTTTTAATATTTATTTCACATTTTTAAAAAATAATTTCATTGTTTTGTATTAATTAATCTCAATTAACACAAAAAAACTCGAAGCAAATTTGCTTCGAGTTTTATTTTTTCATCGTTTCTTTTACAAACTGCAGTTGGTCCGCGTTGCACTCTTGCCCCACTTTATTTTTCAGATTCAAATGGAAGACATGTCCTTGAGGTTTCTTTTTCTCTCCATATTCCTTAAAGACAACTTCCACGCCCTTCTTCTCCAACACTTCCTTCAGGTGATACGAATGCTTTCGTAAGAAGTCTCCATTACTCGTTGTTAGATGAACAGGCGGAAAGTTTGAAGTTATATACTGCGCCGGGCTCATCTGCTTCACAGCTTCAACAGTTGGTTTTGCTCCAAGTAAATCCGTAAGAAACGGAGTCAACGCGCGTCCTTGTTTCTTCCATTCCACTTCCATATCAAATACGCCACAGTTTAACAACAAGCCTTTGGGAATAAATCTTTCCTCTACTTTAATTCCAGGAAAACTTTTCGCATAGGCTTCGTTCAACTGAACAGCCGTATACGCCGTCGCTAAATGCGCTCCTGCAGAGTCTCCCACAAAGAAAAGATTCGAAAGATCTAAACCATATTCTTCTGCATAGTCTACAATCCACTCCACCATAGCCCCAACATCTTCTAAAGGAGCTGGGAAAGTGTGCTTTGGCGCAAGTCGGTAGCTAGCATTCACTACTGCAAATCCTTGGGTAGCTAAATACATACAATACGGAGCGTATACCTTCTTATCCCCGTAAACCCAAGCACCGCCATGAATATTAAGAAGTACCGGCAATTTGCCTTCCGTGTCTTTTGGACGATAGAGATCCAGCAGATGCCACTTGTCGCAGGGGCCATAAGATACATTTTCAACAACCTCCACATCAGTCGGTGGGACCCA
This sequence comes from uncultured Carnobacterium sp., assembly GCA_937967765.1. GTDB lineage: Bacteria > Bacillota > Bacilli > Lactobacillales > Aerococcaceae > Granulicatella. The sequence continues at coordinate 6,558 of CALCML010000165.1, read as the reverse complement.
ACCCAAGTCTCGTTTTAAGTCCCCAATAGTAAATAACGTGCGGACAAGATGACTCGTAAGTGACATTGCTAAACCTCCTTTCCTATTAACGCTACTAATCTCTTTCTAAAAATGGTGTTACTAATTCCATCCACTCCACGGGAAGATAAGTAGACAAATATCCGTGATTATATCCCTTTGCTTCATACAAAGTGCAATTGGGATGCATTTTCTGAAATAGTTTTGCCGATTCCTTCACGCACTTCATTTCTTTTTCTCCATAAATATAGAGAACCTCTGCTGAACTATCTGAAATCGCTGGCTTCAATTGATAACTGGCCATATAGGTGTTATAAATCGTTACTAATGTTTTCATCGGCAATCGTGGCATATCTTCCAAATAGTAGTTTTCTAATTCTTCCGGATAAGCCATCTTAGGATACATCTTTCTCATGAGTTTTAATTGCATTTTACATGCAGCCTTACCGAACATCAACTTCCCAAAACATTTTACAAAGGCGATGCTCATTTTCGCTAGTTTAGGTTGTGGAATACATAGACTTCCGTCAATAATGGCTTTGTCAGCTATATGAGCATCTAACGAAAGTAACTCCATGACAATTTGTCCACCAAGAGAGACTCCACCCAAAGCAAACACATGCCCATCGCATTGGTCTTTTAGATACTCCATAATTTCCTGCGCAGATTGCTCCGTGGATACATACTCCTTTCGGAACTCCTCTCCATGCCCATCTAAAACTGGTAAAATCACATGGTATTTATCTGATAGAAGACGTGCTTGTCTCAAATAATTCCACCATGAATTCCCTCCACCATGAATCAATACAATATGAGGATTATGATTATCTCCAATTTCATGAAATCTCATCAAAAAGCTCCCTTTCCACTACCGTTTCTTTTACTATTGTAACCCAAGCATTCAAAAAACACATATTAAATCTTGCAGGTGCCGTTCTTAAACATATTCACTACGCAACTCACGAAAAGACACACTATATAAAAACAATTCTATTGCAGTAGGTTTTTTGGCCAACTTAAAAATGCCCCTCTAAAGTAGTTTACCTTTTAGTATCTACTTTAGAGGGAGCATATCAGATTAAGCAACAATTAGTTGCTTAATCCCTTCCTAAAACTCTTCATCAACACTATTTGATAAAGAACCATTTAATTGATGCTTATTTCGCTGAAGATAAAATTTCTTCTATCGTAGTTTCTCTCTCTTGAACTAAATCGTAAAAGCCCACATGAACACCCTCTTCATATAGCCAACATAAATCTGTCCCATATGGCGCTTCGAAAATCTCTAACATCACTGGAGCAATCTCATAAATGGAATCAGCTCCTAGAACTTTGAAATTGGTTGCATCTGAAAGATATTCTTCATCATCTTCAATGGATAATAGATTCCATCCATTCAATGGTGGGGTTATAGATTGATCACGAAAAGTATATCGAATTGGCTTGCCCTCGAGAATATTATTAGAAACAATAAAACCACCAAAATCACTATTATTAATCATTGTACTCCTCCATTCAATTAGTGATTAAAAACATTGATGTAAAAAAACAAGTTAATTAACCTCTTAATTTGCCGTTTTGTCCAAGGTTTTCTGCTTTAATTTCTTGAATGACGATATGAATATGTTCTGTTGGAGCGCCAGTGTGTTTAGAAACCACTTCTGTCACTTCTTTGACAAGGGCTTCCTTTTGTTCACGGCTTCTTCCTTCGATCATTTCAACATGAATAAATGGCATACTTGTGCCTCCCTTCGTTTTGAACTAGTTTATATAGTTGCTCTTTGGTTCTATTCTACTCCTAAATGGGTAGGAATGCTAGGTGGGGTGCATCCCCATATTTACACGCTAGCGCTTCGACGCAGTGGTTTATTGACATTCTTTTCATCACTCGTGATTCAAGAATGTCTAATAAACTTTGCGAGAAATCATTCACAGTGTGAATGATTTGGAATTCAATAAAAGCAGAATGACTTCACACTGTGAAATCATTCTTGGCTTCTGTCTTTCTGCCTCACACCCTGTGTAATCGAGTTCGAAAAAGCAGAAACGACGTCCACTTCCCGAAACGTCCGCAGAACGTTTCACGTTCCTTCCGGCGTTTCGGTCCAGTGATTCGTTTCTAACCGCTTTTTCTCACACCCTGTTTAGTCGGGTTCGGCTTCGCAGAAATGGCGTGCGTTTCCCCAAACGTACGCACGACTCGTACCGAGTCCTTTGCGTCGTTCGGGTCCAACGTTCCATTTCTGAACGCGAAGCCTCACACCCTGTATTTTTCTATTAAGATTTTCATGGTTTTGTTTGAAAAGAGCACGGTGAGGATGGCGGTATTCAATGGGAGTGTGATCATATTTTTCAGGATTCGCAGTGGCATGAAGGCTGCGAAGGCTTTTTGTGTCATCATATACACCCAGATTGAATTCAAGCCGAGGTTACAGAAGATGGTGACGAGTAATACTGCGAGTCCTATTTGTTCCCATCTAAGTGGTCTCTTATATAAGAAGTATCCGTAGATGAGTCCTCCGACAAGGGCTGTGAAGGTGTATCCGATGAAGAATTGGCCACTCTCCCCGCGGAAGAAGTTCCCGAGTATATCGACTAGGATTCCCACAAGCGCCGCACGCCACGGTCCAAGCATGACCCCTGCAATGGCCGCCCCGATAAACCCGAAGCCGATTTGTACGTAGAGGCCGAATTTAATTGCCGGCAACATTTCCATGACAAGACGAATGGCTACGACCATCGCCATTACTGTAATATCCAGTGTTCTTTTTCGATTGTATTTCTTTGTATTTTCCATATTAGCATCTCCTTTAATTGTAAAGAGTTGCTCCATTTAACTACTTCTATTTCTAGTGTTGTGTAAATGCAGCGAATGCGACTAAATTACCGCAATGTTTCCATTTTCGTCCCAGTGGCAACATTCCATCCTCCGGGCACTTAACGCAATAAAGTCTACTCTGATTTTTAGGTTCTAGAAAATTTAGTTCCTACTTTCCATGAATCTCCTTTCTTACTCTTGGTTAGAATACCTGTCCTTTCTTGGGACGTCAAGCAAACAATATTTTTATGCTGTTGAAGGGGCCAAACCTGAATGAAAACTTGCTTCCAACAATTTTCATCACTATTATTAAATATTTCACTTAAAATTTATATAATGTTTAAGATTGATACCGTTTTCCCCAGCGTGTATAATATTATTAACTCTCTTTACAAATAGAAAGGTTAGACAATGAGCAATGAACGTTATTTAATGATGGAATCCGATATTAAGAGCTTATCGTTTCAACTGGAATCCATCACAAAATCTAAATATGACAGCGACTGGCATAGCACGCTCCATACGCATCCGTTTACGGAATTATTTTACGTTGTCGATGGAAAAGGCGAGTTTAATATTCAAGGCCAACGTTTTCCTGTAAAAGCAAACGACTTTGTCATTATCAATCCGCAAGTAGAACATACAGAATTATCTTCTCCGGATGAACCGCTGGAATATATCGTGTTGGGCATTCGAGGACTCTCCTTCTCGAACTTAACGCCTGTCTCAGAAGGCGGACATCCATTTTCATTCTTCAACTTGCGAGATGAGCAAAAAGACATCTTGCGTTATTTGAATGCGATGGTACAAGAAGCCACTTCTCAACAGATGAGCTATGAATTAGTGTGCCACAATTTACTAGAAATCTTATTAATTAAAATCTTGCGTCACCAACACTTCGATCTTGAAGTCGGCAAGCAAAGCAAGGCGACAAAGGATATTTCGTTTATCAAACACTACTTAGAAACGTACTATCACGAAAGTATCCAACTAGAAGACCTCGCTTCGATGACGCACTTAAGCCGATTCTATATTTCTCACAGCTTTAAGAAAGAAATCGGCATGTCTCCGATGGAATATCTCATTGACATTCGTATTAAAGAGAGTAAAATCTTACTACGAACAACCAATTACTCGATTTCACAGGTGGCGGATATTGTTGGGTTCACGACTCCAACGTATTTCTCAAAACAATTCCGTAAGAGCACAGGAATTTCGCCAACGGATTATCGGGAACAATTCCAAGGAGTTAAACCATGATTAGACAACCTAAGCGCGATGAGAGACGACAAATCATCCCGCTGATCGAACTGATTATGCAAGATATGGAACTGCCGATTCTGGAACATACGAGCCCGGAAATGCTCTACGCGATGCTAGAAGAAGCCATGCTCGACGACCAGTTTCGCTATGGACTGAAGAACACGCTTGTGTATATTCATAAAGGCAAAGTCGCTGGGGCTATCTTCGGCTACCACGGACACTTAGAAGACGCGATTGACGACCCGTTCCACCGATTGTACGAGGATTACAATACGCCGCATCAAATCCCGCTCTACGAGGATAAGGAGACGATGCCCGGCGAGTGGTACATCGATATTTTAGCGGTCTATCCCGAATATCGTCGTCATGGAATCGGCCGTAAATTATTGGTCGAAGTAGAAAACTTAGCACGCCAACAAGGGGCCACAAAAATCGCCCTCAACTGCGAGAAGGACAATACGAAGGCCTACAAATTATACGAAAAACTAGGCTACACGCCTGAAAGTGAACGTGTCTTAAGTGGTCATCCGTATTACCATATGACAAAAGCCTTATAAAAATCCCTCTCTGGACGAACTCGTTCAAAGAGAGATTTTATAAAATATAACTTATATGTTACATTTTGCTTTTAAAAAAACGAAAAGAGACTCGAAATTTCGAGTCTCTTATTTTTGCTTCTATGATTATTTTACAGAGGCTTGACGAAGGTTGATCGTACGTCCGAATGGAAGCACTTCGAATCCATCTACGTTTTCAGCAAGTAAGTAACTTTGGCTTGCTTGGTAGATTGGAGCGACAACCGCATCATCCATCACGATTTTTTCTGCCGCAATCATTTGTTTGTAACGTTCTGCTGGCTTCGTTGCGTATGTTGTTTTCACTTCAGCAACAGCTTTATCGTAGGCTTCACTTGAGTAGTTCGCGAAGTTGATTCCGCCACCTGTTACGTATTGTTCTAAGAAGTTCACTGGGTCTTGATAGTCAGGTGCCCATGTTCCGAAGAAGAAGTCGAAATCATCTGCACGTTGTAATTCAAGACGGTTTTTCAATGGAACTGATTTGATGTTCAATGTAACGCCTGGTAAGTTCTTTTGGATTTGCGCTTGTAAATATTCGCCGACCACTTTCGCACTACCTGCATCTGACGTTAATAATGTCACTTCGATTGTGTCCATGCCTAACTCTTGTTTCGCAAGAGCTAATTCTTTTTGCGCTTCTTCTACATTGTAGCTGAGTAAGTCGCCACGGTCTTCCACGTAATCTTTACCAGTTTCCGGATTTTCACCGAATCCTTTCGGAACAAGACCATTTGAAACGATTGAGCCGTCTTTTAACACGTTGTTGACAAGAGCTGCTTTATCGTATGCCATCGCGATTGCACGACGGAAGTGTTTGTTTCCTGTGATTTTACGTTCAACGTTGAAACTCATGTATCCCATTGTTGCTTTTGGAATTGAGTGGTACGTTGGTTGTGTTTTGTATTGATCCACGAATTGTTCGCTGATTGTTGTGTATTGGACTTGTTTTCCGTCAAATAATTGAACAGAAGTCGCCACTTCTTTTGAAACATTCACAGTAACGTTTTGTAATTGAACGTTTGCTGCATCCCAGTAGGCTTCGTTCTTCACAAGTTTCCAAGAAAGTTCAGATCCTGTCCAACCTTCTAATTTGAACGGTCCGTTTGTCACGATTGAATCTGCTGAAGATCCGTATCCATCGCCTTTTTCTTTCGCCACTTTTTCAGATTGTGGTAAGAAACGTGACCCTGTTAATAATTTTGGTAAATATGGTGCAGGATTTTCAAGCGTGATTTCTAATGTTTTATCATCAATCGCTTTAACCCCTAATTCTTCTGTAGATAATTCGCCCGAACGAATTTTCTTCGCGTTTTTGAACACATCTGCTGATTGCGCCACGTGTCCTTCTTTAGGATCTACTAATTTACGGTAAGTATAAACGAAGTCGCCTGCTGTTACAGGAGTTCCGTCAGACCATTTTGCATCACGTAATTTAAACGTATATACAAGGCCGTCCGCACTCACAGTTGGCTCCTCTGCTGCCATTCCTAATTCAACTTTATTGTCTTTAGCGACACGATATAATCCTTCGAAAATTTGCCCTAACATATCTGAACTCGGAACATCATCGTAGTCCGCGCTATCTAATGTTGCTAATTCTCCAAATGTTGTAATCGTTAAACTTTGTTGATTACTTGATGTCGATGTTGAATTGCCACCACATGCAGCCAAACCTAAAGAAACAAGTAGTGTTGTCATTAATAATTTGGTTGATTTTTTCATAACAATTCTCCTTTACTGGTATAATCCATCGCGTTTGCGATAACAACATGATAGCACGGATACCCAAACCACCAAAATTTAATGCCTATGATATACAAGGATGCGAGACATCGCGCTCAGAAATGGAACGTTGGACTCGAACGCCGGAAGGAACGTGAA
>CALCML010000164.1 GCA_937967765.1 uncultured Carnobacterium sp. | reverse complement strand
TTCTTTCTTTTCAGCTGCTGCAGTTGTTTCTTCAGTTTTTTCTGCTGGAGTTACTCCTTCAGATGCAGTTGTTACTTCTACTTTTTCAGCTGAAACTTCGTATACAGCTTTGTCGTCTTCGACAGTATCTTTCTTCTCTTCTGCAGGTTTTGCTGTTGTTTCTGTTGCTGTTGCTTCAACAGTATCCGCATGCGCAATTGTTTGTCCTTGTACAAACATGAAACCTAATGCAACAGCTACTGAAGCTGTCCCCATGCTTAATTTCTTAATTGCATAACGTGTTACTTTTGAACGATTTTTACGTTCATTCATTTGAATATTTTTTGAACTAAACATCTTATACCTCTTTCCTTTTGATTATTTTTTAACTTCGATAATTTGTGAATTTTCACCGAACAGGAAATAAATTTTACCCTTATTCAGGTAAACATAATACCATACCTAATCTGATTTTCCAACTGTTTCTACTTGAATTCCATTACAATTAGGTTACATTTTACTTGTGAATTGACTACTCAAAATTCTGACAATTCAAATATGAAAAAAGCGTGAATACCACATCTAGTGTTTTCATTTGTTTTCATTATATCCACTGTGGTTTTTCTTAAAATTAGTACAGATATTTTTTAAAACTAATACAGATTCTACTTTTGCCTTCTTCTTAACCGCTCCTTTTTTCTTCTAATTCTTTTCTTTATTTTTAAAATCATGACTACAATGAATAGAACTCCTAACAACCCCAGCCAAACGATAAACGGAACTCTCAATAAGAAACGAAGTATTCCTTTGAGAATCTGCTTAGGCGTTTTTTCTTCTACTTGAGTAGTTTCGATATACGTTGATTCCACGGCATCACTTGCTGCTGGCTCTACTTTTACTGCAAACTCTTTATCATACAGCGTGCCATATGGGGTTTGAACTTTTAATGTATTTCCTTCTAGCGTGTACTCAGGTTCTTTCCCTTTTTCTACGTATACATCAACCGTATGCTCTACTGTTACTTTTTGTCCATCGATTGTTTGAGTACCTGGATTAAATACTGTCTTATGCTCGAAGTTTTTAAAAACATATTGCAATAGCGCATTCCCTATTTTATGGCGATTATATTCGCCGTGATGATCCGCGAATTGTCCAACCCCCAGAATCACTTCAACGAGCTCTACACCGTCTTGTTTGTAGATTCCGATATAATTAAATCCATCTCTTTCACTCGTACCGGTCTTCAATCCAACGATTCCAGGATACGCCAATACGTCCCCTTCCACCGAATGATTTGTATTCGTAATGGTTTTGGCATACAGCGTTCCACTCATGACGGTTAATTCTTTATTCTTAGTAATTTCTGTAATTTCTGGATGTGCCTTTAACATCGCTACAACCATCTTCGCTAAATCTCTAGCCGTTGACTGGTTCGTCTCATTTGAAGGATATCGTTGCACTGTATAGAGTCCTTCAAAATCCTTTGTGACTGCACCCGATGCTCCAACAAACTTTGTATGGGTCATTCCCAGTTCTTGCGCCTTTTGATTGATTAAATCCACATAATCATCTGTATTCGGGTTAATCAGATTTGACAGCATCAAGACTGCAGCGTTTGAAGAAGGAAGAAGCGCCATCTTAATGAGCTCGCTTACTGGATATTCCACTCCCTCTACAATGGGCGAATTGCTAAGGTTTGTTAGATTCGATATCGCTTGGTCGTTCTTTGACGCAACGACTTTATCCTCCAGCTTGATTTTCCCGCTCTTAATCGCGTCATACACCATAAAGATGGTCATGAGTTTACTCAGACTGGCTGGATCCACCACTCTATCTGGATTCTCCTGAAACAGAATTTCTCCATTTGAGAAGTTCACCACGATATCTCCTTTAGGCGTATCTGCATCGGATACAGAATTCCCCTCGTTCTTTGTAATCGTAATACTTGATTCTTGTGCAAGTACAGTTGTAATAGGTGCCAACATCCCAGTAAGCACGACACAACTTATTGCAATTTTGAGTAATTTTTTCACCATTTTTCCTCCTAATGTCTTACTACCATCATATGAAATCCTTTCCAAAACTTCAATGCTTTCAA
>CALCML010000163.1 GCA_937967765.1 uncultured Carnobacterium sp. | reverse complement strand
CCGACTCTTCAATCAGTGGCGAAATCATATACGCTTGTCGCCCTTCTTGAATTTGTCGTTCTACGAAATTGAAAATCTGTTCCATTTCCTGCTCGCGAACCCAAGACGTCTTAATCGGCTGACGACCACGAGGAATCTCACTCAAGATGGACGTATCCATTTCCCCAAAGGCCGTAATCGCAAGCGTTCTGGGAATTGGTGTCGCCGTCATTTGAAGCACATTCACACCCGCTCCTTTTCCAGCGAGCGCCTGGCGTTGTTGCACCCCGAAGCGATGCTGCTCATCGATGACCACAAAGGCCAAGTCTTTAAAGTTCACATCTTGTTGGAACAAGGCATGCGTCCCGATAATCAGATTCGCCTCTCCACTCTCGATTTGCGCGAGTAACTCTTTGCGCTTCTTCTGCGAACGATTCATACTTCCGGTTAACAACACTGCCTTCAAAGGTGTTCCCTGAATCAATTTTTCAATCGTCAGCATATGTTGTTCCGCCAGGATTTCTGTTGGAACCATGAGGGCCGCTTGCTTGCCTGTTAGAGCCGTTGCGACCATGGCAATCGTCGCCACAATCGTCTTCCCGCTCCCTACATCCCCTTGCAAGAGACGATTCATCTCGTAAGGCGCACGCAGGTCAAAGCAAATCTCGTTCACGACTTTCTTTTGCCCATCCGTCAATTCAAACGGCAACGTCTGAATAAACGACTTCAACGCGGCATTATCATACAGCACCGCTTGCCCCTTTGTTTGCTGGTGGCGCTTCTGACGCATCCATTGCAAGCGCAGTTGATATAAGAAGAGCTCTTGGTAGACGAGCTGATATTGCGCACTCTGTCTTTCCAGTTCATCTTTTGGAAAATGCATTGCCCGTACAGCGTCTCTATGCCCCATCAAGTGGTGCGACGCCGTCAACTCTTGCGGCAATACTTCTGGAATTTTATCTTCAAAACGATCCATCGCCGTACGAACGAGTTTCAGAATCGTCGCCTGCTTCAGCGATTTATTCGTGCGATAAACCGCCTCGACTTGGTCGCCTTCTTCGTCCTCCACATTTCGGTTCGATAAGATTTTCATGCCCATCAAAGTAGAGCGCTTCGCATCCCATTTCCCGTAGATAGCAATCTCTTCGCCTAAAACGACTTTATCTTTTAAATACGGCTGATTAAAGAACGCAACTTGGATGACTTGCTGGTCAATCGCCATGCGAAACGCCAAACGGTTCTTCTTAAAGCCATAATAGCTCACAACCGGTTGCGTCGCCACTTGCCCTTTTAGCGTGACTTTCTCTTGGTCCATGATACTTTGCACATCACGAATCTGTATATCTTCATAACGAAACGGAAAATGCGTTAACAAGTGATAGACTGTCTCGATGCCAAGTTCGGCTAATGGCTCTAATCGTTTTGGTCCAACGCCTGGCAAGACTTGCACACTTTGAAAGACTTCATTCATCCAATCACATCCTTTCTACTTTAATAAGTGTAATTCATGTTCTCTTTAATCGTCAAGAGGAAGGAAAGTTACAACAGTCGTGAAGATTCTCTTTAGGATTTATTCATCGGTATCACAAATCCGGCACCTCCCTGAGTCTTCGTCTCAGGGTTACCAAGCTTCAAAGCGAGGCTAAGGAATAAATTCCTAACCCTCGCTAATTCACATTGGTTGCTTACTCGGTACTGTGATTCCGATGAAATCCTAAAGAATCTTCACTCCTTCAACTTTCCTTCCTCTCTCCTTGACCGTTACAGTGCAGGGAGTTTGGATGTGCATTCCACAAAGTGCAGTATTTCCCCTCGTCGAACCTTACAGCGCTGAGAGCCTTTTTCTGCGACCTTTCCTTCGTGAAGCTTGCCCTTACCGCACTACGATTTCTGAGGAGCACCCACTCCGTTCCCTTTTTCCCATTTGGAGGCGAGCGAAGACTCAGAAGCACGCGAAATTTAGAAAGCACTAGCTGCTCAGCGAAATCCCCTGTTGTGAGCACAAAAACCAACCAGTACACTTACTTATTAATAGAAAAAGGCGAAAGGCGGAGAAACTTACGGATTCTATAATAACAGTAATGGGGAATGGTATTAAATGCGAAAAAGCTGGAGTTAGGAATTTATTCCTTACTCCAGCTTTGAGGCTTTAAAGGTGAGAGACTTCGGCTCGAACCGGTACCCCATTACAGTTATTATAGAGGAATCCGTAAGGATTCGAAGTCTTTCGATTATTTTAAATTTATTATTCTACAGATAATAAGTAAGTGTATACTGGTTGGTTTCCTTCATGGACTTCAACCTCTACATCAGGGTATTTCGCTTCTACAGCTTCAGTGATTTCTTCCACTTCGCTTGCTTCTGCGTCTTCACCATAGATGATTGTTAGGATCTCTGAATCGTCGTTGATCATTTTATCAATTGTCGCAAGAGTTGCTTCCTTACGGTCCGCAATACTTACTAAAATCTTGCCATCTACAATCCCCATGAAGTCGTCTGTTTTGATTTCAACGCCATCAATGTTTGTATCACGAACAGCATTTGTAATTTGACCACTTGATACAAGAGCCATTTGTTCGCTCATTGCAGCTTTGTTATCTTCTAAGCTTGCTTCTGGGTTGAAGGCTAATAATGAAGCTAACCCTTCTGAAATTGTACGAGTTGCAACAACGGCAACTGCAGCATCTTCTGATACTTCAGCCGCTTGGTTTGCAGCCATTTGAATGTTTTTGTTGTTTGGTAACACGATAACTTTTTCAGCATGTGCTTCTTTTACCGCTTGAAGAATATCTTCAGTACTTGGGTTCATTGTTTGACCACCGTTGATGATTGTCGTTACACCCATGCTCTTGAATAATTCTTGAATTCCTTCACCTGCAGCAACTGCTACGATTCCGTATTCAGCTTTTTGTTTTTGTGCCGCTTCTTTTACTTTTGCTGAGTAGTCAGTTTTTAACACTTCTTCGTGTTGCAAGCGCATGTTGTCCACTTTCACTTTCATTAATGAACCGAAGCGTTGTCCGTAGTTCATGACTTCACCTGGACGTTCTGTATGCACGTGTACTTTGATGATTTCATCGTCCGCTACAACTAGTAAAGAATCTCCAAGTTCGTTTAAGTAGTTACGGAAAGTATCGTAGTCAAAAGTATCTACGACAGTTTCGCCTTCACCGATTTTCACCATGATTTCAGTACAGTAACCGAATTTGATGTCGCCTGTTGATACGTGTTCGTAGTCAACGCCTGCTTCGTGGTGAGCCACTGAAGTTAAATCGATCTTATTGCTTTCTAATGCATGGATAGGAACTGCTTCCCCTGTTAATGCTTCGAAGAATCCGTTGTAAATGAATACTAGACCTTGACCACCTGAATCCACTACGCCAACTTCTTTTAATACTGGTAATAAATCTGGAGTTTTCGCTAATGCTTTTTCAGCACCACGTAAAACAGATCCCATTACTTCGATGATGTCGTTTGAAGTTTCTAACTTACGAACACCACGTTTCGCTGATTCACGAGCAACAGTAAGGATTGTACCTTCTACAGGTTTCATAACGGCTTTATAAGCTGTTTCCACACCGTTCGTAAATGCTTGCGCTAATTCTTCACCAGTGATTTCATCTTTACCGACAACGGCTTTAGAGAAACCACGGAATAATTGAGATAAGATAACCCCTGAGTTCCCACGAGCACCCATTAATAATCCTTTTGCTAAATCTTGTGCTAAATCACCTACAGTTGTTGCTGTAGAGTTAGCAACACGTTCCGCACCAGATTTGAATGAGAGCATCATGTTTGTCCCTGTGTCTCCGTCTGGTACTGGGAATACGTTTAATGAGTTTACGAATTCTGCATTTTCAGATAAACGCATTTCACCGATTTCCACCATTGCGCGGAAATCTTGAGCCGTAATAGTTTTCATAGTTGCCATATTATTCTTATTTCCTCCTGACTAGAATCAACAAGCATTACGCTTCGATGATTTTAACTCCTTGAACATAGACATTCACTGTATTTGCAGCAAATCCTAACATTGTTTCTAAGTTATATTTCACTTGTTCTTGAACGTTTCTACAAATCGCAGAAATCTTAGTACCATAACCTACAATAATGTAAACATCCACTGCAACGCCTTCCTCTTCTTGACGAATCACAACACCACGAGTGAAGTTTTCTTTCTTCAAGATTTCATTAAAGTTGTCGCGGATTTGATTGCGGCTAGCCATACCAACAACACCATAGTTATCTGTAGCGGCACCACCTACAACCGTTGCAATTACTTCATTGCTAAGTTCAATTTGTCCATTTTCTGTTTGAATTTTTACTGTCATACAAATACCTCCCTTAAATGTATAAAGGTGTCTGTCTAATTTTTAGACAGATTGACACATTATTTCTATACTATAATATCACATTCCAAGCTGTTTACCTAGCCTTTTAACACATTTTTAACGCCTTACAAAACTGACTAACCAGTACGCTTGCATTCTAGGGTCAACTATGCTAAATTATTTAAGTATATGATTTAGTTCAAAATTATATCAGCTGATAATGAATTAAATAAAGGAGGAGAATAACAATGGCTAAAGTATGTTATTTCACTGGACGTCGTGCTGAAACAGGTAACACTCGTTCTCACGCTATGAACGCTAACCGTCGTACTTGGAAACCAAACTTACAAAAAGTTCGCGTTTTAATCGATGGCAAGCCTAAAAAAGTATGGGTTTCAACTCGTGCATTAAAATCAGGTAAAGTAGAACGTGTTTAATACAGAGCACTATTAAAAAGAGCTTAGGCGATATCCCTAAGCTCTTTTTGTTTTTCTAAAATTAAGCCGACGGCTTAAAACAATAGGTAATGAATACTAGTCGCATTCCAAGCTGCTTGACGTTTTGGATAGCGGACATCATTGTAATGGTACCGGCAGGAGCCTAAGGTCTCCTTGCCTACCAAGCTTCAAACCAAGGCTAAGCGACCAGTCGCCAAGCCTTGGTAATTCACATTGGTTACTTCTCCATTACAATGACCGCTATCCTCCTCAAGCAGCTTTTCATGCTTTATGATTGAACCGCAATTGTTTTAAGCCTTACTTTATAAAAAGAGCTTGGGAATCGCCTCAGTTTTTATCTGCTTTAAACAGGTGCTACTTTACCTGAGATTAATGCCAGGAAACCAAGGGACCATGGGTGGTGCTTCTCACGTTTTTTTGAGTTAACTTTCAAAAAAATGGAGTTTGTGAAAAGGCTATAAGGTAGCGTTTTGAAGGCTTCTCAACAAAATGAAACCTATTTACATCATTTACAAATTCTGAAG
>CALCML010000162.1 GCA_937967765.1 uncultured Carnobacterium sp. | reverse complement strand
GCCGTATATCTTCCTTTTTAGTCGTGAAAGCGGTACAATAGACACATACGACTTTGTTAGAAGGTAAAAGGGGAAAAGGTTATGACAACAGAAGGAAATCCATTAAATAATGCACGTGTGGCATATGAATATTACGAATTACCAGGGGAATTAGTAGATATTCAACCTTTAGGAAATGGATTAATTAATAAAACCTATCAAATTACACATACACATGAAAATGAAGAAAAACAATATGTATTACAAGCCATCAACCATGATATTTTTCCAAACGTACGTGGTTTAATGGAAAATATCGAGAAGGTAACTACTTACCTTCGTGAAAAATACGAAGCAGAGGGGCGTGACGCTTCTCGTGAAACGCTCCGTGTCATCCGCACTAAAGATGGCCATTTAACAGCCAACTTGGATAACGGAACTTACTGGCGTATTTATGATTCAGTGAAAAATAGCTATTCATTAGATAAAGTAGAAAGTCCAGAACAATTTTACATCACAGCGAAAGCATTCGGTCGTTTTGCTTATGACTTAAACGACTTCGATGCAAGTCAATTGGTAGAAGTGATTCCACAATTCCACGACACACGTAATCGATACAGACAGTTGGAAGAAGCGATTAGAGAAGATCGTGTGGGCCGTGTGAAAGAAGTGCAAGAAGAGATTGCATTTATCCAAAACCGTAAAGCGGACTGCTTCTTACTTTATGATTTACTCGATGAAGGCGTATTGCCGCTTCGTGTAACGCATAATGATACAAAATTAAACAACATTATGTTCGACAGCGAAACGAAAGAACCGCTTTGCATCGTGGACCTTGATACGGTAATGCCGGGATTAGTGTTATTTGATTTTGGTGATTCGATTCGTTTTGGTGCGAACGACTGTGCCGAAGACGAACCTGATTTATCAAAAGTGAACTTCGATTTCGACTTATACGAAACATACGTGAAAGGCTTTATCGAAGGCACAAACGGCATCTTGACGGAAGCCGAATTCGAATACTTACCTTGGGGTGCTCGCGTGATTACGCTCGAACAAGGTATTCGTTTCTTGACGGACTACATCAACGGCGACGTTTACTATGCGACAACTCGTCCAGGACAAAACTTGGACCGTGCACGTACGCAATTGAAATTGGTACAAGATATGGAAAACGTGTGGGATAAGATGGTCGAAGCCGTTCAAAACGCACAAAAATAAAGAATTTCAGACTCTCTGACAGATTTGTCAGAGAGTTTTTTCGCGTCTTCACACACTATATATTGTAAATTATAACAATTCTAAAGCACAATATATTGTGTTTTAGGGGTTGATTTTTATTTTTTGAGTGCTAAAATAAGGACTAGAGTTTAAGGAGGAATCGTGATGAGTGTAGAGACATTAACAGCGTTATCGGTCACGAAGAGGGATGGCCGACAAGTCGAATTTCAAAAAGAGAAAATTCAACGTGCGATTGAAAAAGCGGAAATCGGATTGAATGGTGAATTAAGCGACGAGCGGATGGTAGTGCTTGGTCGCATCGTAGAGGATGTCCTCGCGGAGATTTCAAGACGCTTTAACGATACGATTGAGATTTATGAAATTCAAAATATCATTGAACATTTACTGATTGAAGATGGAGAATCAGAGCTTGCACAAGAGTATATTGCGTACCGTGTAGACCGTGATTTACGCCGTAAGAATCAGTTAGATTTCCAATGGGCGCTCTCACGATTAACGAATAAAGAAGCTAGCGTCGTCAACGAGAACGCGAATAAAGATAGTAAAGTTTTTAATACACAGCGCGACTTAACGGCTGGGACGGTTGGGAAGATTATCGGCTTGAAGATGCTTCCGCCGCACGTGGCCAATGCGCATTTAAAAGGCGACATCCATTATCACGACTTGGACTATCATCCGTATATGCCGCTCACGAATTGTTGCTTGATTGACTTCGAGCATATGCTAGGACTTGGCTTTAAAATCGGAAATGCAGAAGTAGAATCTCCTAAATCCATCCAAACAGCTACTGCACAAATGGCGCAAATTATTGCGAATGTGGCGAGTAGTCAATATGGTGGCTGTTCTGCTAACCGTGTGGATGAGTTACTGGCACCATATGCAGCAAAGAACTACGAAAAGCATTTAGCAGATGCAAAAGTCTGGATTGAAGGAGAAGACCGTCAAGAAGCATACGCGATGAAGAAGACGGAAAAAGATATTTATGATGCGATGCAATCCTTAGAATATGAAATCAACACGCTCTATACATCCCAAGGACAAACACCATTTACCACACTTGGATTTGGACTCGGAACGAATCACTTTGAACGTTGTATTCAAAAGGCCATCTTGCAAGTGCGTATGGAAGGGATTGGCAAAG
>CALCML010000161.1 GCA_937967765.1 uncultured Carnobacterium sp. | reverse complement strand
TTTTTAATCGATCCCAACGGATTTTTTCACGTAACGCTTCGATGATAAAACGGTCGTCATCAACGAGTAGTATATTCATTAGAATCTCCTTTCAACGCTTTATAGGGGAGGAGCGCATAAATTCTTGCGCCACCCGTATTGTTATTTTCAAAAGTAATCGTATAGTCATTTGGATAGAGAAGGTTAAGCCGTTCAATCGCATTGGTAATTCCGATATGATGGCCGTCTTCTGATATTAATGATTCCATATTCTTCAGTTTTTCAAGAATCTCTGTTGTGAAACCTGGACCATTGTCTTTAACGCAAATCTCAATATAAGGTTTCTCGTCTACCATTCGTTTTTGAAGGGAGAGGTCAATGGCAATCCCATCTTGGAAGGAGAATCCATGCTTAATCGTATTCTCAACGAATGTTTGTAGTAAGAGGGAAGGAACAAGCGCATCGTTCAACTGTTCATCGAATGTTAAAGCAAAATCGATATGATTCCCATAACGAATTCGTTGAATCTGTAAATAGTCCTGAATATGTTGAATTTCTTTATCGAGTGGAGAGAAATCTTGGTCCACCATAAAGAGATATCGTAAGTAATCGGACGTTAAAATGGTTAACTCTTCAATTTCCTTATAGTTTTCCGTTTGAAGCATACTATGAATCATGGAAAGCATATTCAAATAGAAGTGAGGTCGGATTTGGCTCTTTAAGTAGTTGAGTTCGACCTTTTTTAATTCCAACTGAGCATGATACTCACGAATTTTTAAGTCTTGCATATCAAAGAGCACCTGACTCAATTTATCATTGGCAGTATCGATTTCCAAAATCCCTTCAGAAGAAGCGATGTCGTAAATAGAGGTGTTCTCGTCAATTCTTGAAAGTCGTTCGGTTAGTCGTGTAATTGGGCTTAACATTCTATTTCGAATGAAAATAATCAACACAAGTGAAGCAATCGCAATTAAGATAGGAACAATTGCGATAAAGACTTCAAAAAGAACGATGCTCTTGAATACGTCTGTGTAGTCAACGGCAACGTAAATATCAAACGGCAATTGTGTGCGATCGCTATCGGCTTCAATTAAGTGAGTAGAAGACGATAAGTTTTTCGGTTCTTTCAGTGAAATATGTCCATTCTTTCCAATATTC
>CALCML010000160.1 GCA_937967765.1 uncultured Carnobacterium sp. | reverse complement strand
ATGAATTTTTATAGAATAATATTTTTAAAAAAGAAGGAGAACTAGATGAAAAGGTTTATTCATAAATTATCAACTACATTATTAATATTCACATTATTAACGAATCAAGTAGCGCCAACTTTTGCCTATGCGCAGGAGATTAGTGAACCTACAACAGTAGAGACAAGTAATACAGAAACTAGTGAAACACCAGCAGTTGAAACTACGGTAAGTACAGAAAATACTACTTCTGAAGCAAACGAAGCCGCAGCTACAGGTGCTTTAGGGGTAAATGCACAAATCGGTCAAGTAAAAGTAACTGCCACAAACTCAACAGGTAGTGACGAACAATATACAACAAAAAATCGTCAAGGGGATGTTCAATTAGACGGCTCTTTAGTGAGTGAATCTATTGTTGGCGGCTATATTGAGTTTACTTATCCTACAGAATATATCGAGAAATTTACAGTTGCGACTGGTGGACCAGTGATGAGCGTAGATAATTCGACACCAGGTCTATTAAAAGTATACTTGTCAGACATTACGCAAACAACCACAGCAAGTTTTCCTTTTACATTTAAATTTAAGGACCGTGTAACTCCAGAAGGTTATACATTCTCTCCGAAAATCGTGTTAAAAGATAGTACTGGAAACACATTAAAGGAAGTAACGGATTCATTAATTTATAAAGTAAAAGTCGATAAACAGTCATTGTTTAAATATAACGGCACAAATACTACACAAGCGTATACTATTAATAACCGTGAAATTTATGGTGGGAAGGCAACGGGGGAAGCAATTACAAAAGCCTCAGATGTTACTTTCCAATTTAGTTTATCAACGAATACTTTAGGTGGTGGACAAACTCAAAACTGGGGAAATGGAAAAGCACAGACACGTGCTGCAAAAACAATTACAATTACCGACACATTACCAACATATGAAAAAGCTGACGGGACTACAGGAACAGCTGTCTTTGATCCTGCAAAAAATCCAGGATGGACATTAAATGCAGATAGTACTGTTAGTAAAACCATTACTGGTAGCGACACTCTAAATGACACAAATAGTGAAGCGGAACTTGCTTTACGCGAGGAGAGACTTGTTTTAAGTTTTCCAAATGCTAAAACAAAAACGAACATTGTTAATAACGCAAAAACAGAATTGACGTTTATTCAACACGGAGAATCAGAACCAAAATTAACAGTTAGCGATGATATTCAATTTAAACTCATTGGACAATTGATTAGTGATTCTTCTTTCCGTAAATCTAATAACGATAAACAAACTTTAAACGTTGATGCTGGTGCTCCAGATACATCTGTAGCGACATGGATTCTTGGGTTTACGAATACTTCTCCAAGTACAATTTCTAAATTAACATTAGTTGATGAAGACTTAGATGAAAGAATGTATTTCTACTCAGTCGGTTCTCCTGTTTCCAATGCACCATTTGATATGGATGTATATGGGGTAAAAGCAGATGGTACCGAAGTGAAATTAGGAAGTATTGCTAAAGGTAGTAAACAAATTGTGATTGTAGACGAAGATGCCTATAATAAAGTCACAAATCAAGCAAAACAAATTTATGCAGGAACTTTAAAGAAAGATGCCTATCAAAAAGTAAATCGTACTTATGACAGTATAAAAATAAAGCTTCAAGATGGGAAAGTTCTTCAAGCAGGAGAAATTACATCTACATTTATCCAAACGAAATTATTAAATCCATTTGACGAAACTGAACGTAAAGAACCTGTTAGATACAATAATAGTATGCATGCAGAAGGTTTAGTGGATGGCTATGGGGAAGACGGAAAATTCTCTACAAACAAGAGTGAATCATACGAAGATGTAAAAGTGAAAGAA
>CALCML010000159.1 GCA_937967765.1 uncultured Carnobacterium sp. | reverse complement strand
GTGGCTCGATTCGTGGGAGCATTTCAAGCGCTTTTTCCGTCTCTTCTTTCATACGTTTTAGCTCAGCCTCAGCATTTACGCCCGTTACTTGCTCGAGCATTTCGAAGATCGTTTGCTCGCTGACAACGCCGTATAAGTTCTTCGCCATCGCCACAATCTCAGCGTCATTCTGTGGAATGTTTGGCGTAAAGACAACGTTTGTCTCGTTGATAAGGTTGTAATTGTCTGAGTCGTTGCCCTTGATTTTCCAGATATTGACTGCTAGGCGCAAACGACGCATAAGGCCTTTTTCAAAAAGTAACTCTTGCTTGCCTCGATAGTTGTCGGAAGCCATAAGTTTATATTTCATAGCTTCGCCCGATTGTGTCCCTGCGAAGTTGCTATCTGTGGTATCTGGCGTAAACGTAAAGCGTAAAATATCATTTACTAGCCGTTTCTTGTACGCTTCCGCTCCGTCCGTGTCGTATGATTTGACAAGATAATTCGCATTTGGACTTGATCCACCCGGGATCGGGTTGTCATCAAGGATCAAGATCTTCGCTTTTTTAAATGCTTGAGACACCGCAAGCCGTCCGTTCGGATTGATCCGACCGTCTTCCATAAAGTCCTTATCTTCGACTCCTGTAAATGGATTCCCCGAGATCACCAAAAGAGCCTCGTTGCTGTCTTGTTGGAAGTTTGCAAGCTCTGACTGTGACAAGTCGTAAGCGTCGATAGAGTCAAGCACGGCTTCGAACGCCCCTGTACGGTCCGTGTTGTTGCTAAACTCGTTTACTGGAACGCCATTGAAGAAATGTTCGCTCGTATCTTTGAGATGAAGCGTATCTGTCTCTTGGTTATCGTCCACATACTCGTAAATAGCGTTGCTGGTATAGACCTTAACAAAATCGCGTTTGTGTCCATTTCCGTAGCTGATAGAGTAATAGTTAACCGCCATCAATGAACGTTGCTCATAACTATCATCGTAAATGACAAAAGTTTGCTCCGGATCCATACGATAGAGCTTGACCCAGACCGAACCGTCCTCGTCTTGGAACGTGTTCAAAAGTTCATAAGCACGGCCATAGATCGCAAGATCTGTCTTGATCGCGACGTTGTGGTCCTTTTCGTTGTTCTGCTTTGAAAACTGGTCAATCTGTTTCTGAATTTCCGCGTTCTCGTTCTTGTATTCGACCGGATTCCCCAGCATATAGCCTTGTTCAAAGATTGCAATATACTTGGCCCAGTCGCTCGCGATTCGATTATCTGCGCTGTATGGATCGCTCTTGCCCTCGCGGTACTTGATATTGTTATCTGCTAGATAATAGCGCTTGAGCTCTTTCAAGCGGTCCAATTGCTCGGATCTGTGCGTCCCGATGTAATTCTTTAGACGCTCGATCCATTTTTGACCCTCGTATTCGATCGTTTCGAAGTCTTCGGCCGTCATAATGAATTGACGATTCGCGTTTTCGTTGAACCGTCGTCCTTTTAAGAATTTCAATTTCTTTCATTCCTTCCTAGAAATAGTATTGCGCGCTTGTCATACGCTCTTTAACTGTGCTACTTGTATCGTAGACGTGCTGTGAATAGATCGCGTATCTCACCGCGTCTAATACGTCGTCATGCTCTTTTACCGGCTCGCCCGATCGTTCATTCCAGACGTATTGATAGATCTCGTCTTTGAATTTTGCGACCTTATTCGAAACGACAAAAAAGCGACCAGCTTTCATCAGCTTGGCCACTTCCTCAATCCCAGATAATACCGACTTATACGCATTGAAGCACTTGAGCCTTTCACGGTTGAACCGTCCGACGTGTTCGGGCCGTGCGCTGTCAGCCCAGAAGAATATATCGCCATATCTGGCCTTGATATCTTTTGCAACGTCAACCCAGAAGTCGATCTCTTTGTACTGGTGCGCGTGTTCTTCGAGTATATACACGTCTCCGGCCTCTGTTTGTCCAATAACAACGATCGAGCCCCAGTGTTCATAACCCCAGTCAACGCCAGCGTAAATCTTCGCGAAATGCTCGGGCGCTTGCTTGACGTACATTTCCTCTTTGAAGTCACGATAGACCGCACCTTCACCGATCACCCACTTACCATATATCCCACGTTCTGAAAACATACCGGAAGGCGTTGTCGCGATCAAGTTGTCCACGTATCTTTGATTTAAGAACGTGTTATCAAAGATTGTAAAATGATTCGCGATAATCTTTTCATCGTCTGCCTTGTCGATATAATCGACCTTGAGCCAGTGTTTCGGGTGATCCGGGTTGGTATCGCATATAATACGCGCGCCGTATCCCGAGCAACGTTTTAAGATCTCGTCAAAAACCTCTTTATTCGCGAGCGTGGCCTCGTTTACATAGGCCCCGAAGGCTGTCATACCCCGGATCGCTTTAAGGCCCGCTATGGACCCCGTAAACGTCGTAACGACGTATACGCCAAATAAGGTAAAGTTCCCGTGTCGGTCAAACTGAAATTCGTGTCCGTAAGCGTCCGTGATCTCACGCAAGATATTTGTTTGAAGCGTCCCAGACGATACAGCACCTAAAATGTACATGGGCTTTTGAACTCCGACTTTTGCAGCATTTTTCTTGACCCGTTTCAGCTCCATCAAAAAAAGATCATTGTCGAGCTTGGTTTTCCCGGCCCGTACTGCACCGTGGTTTATCATCATGTACCAGTCACGATCAACCGAGCGCCGTAAGATATCAATCTGTTTTTGGCTGTATAGATCACTAAGAGCCATCTTTGACCACTCCTTCCAGCTTGTCGAAATAGTCGGACATGATATCTTCTGAAACGACATTGCCTTCCAAGGCTTGCTCGCGTTTCTTGTTCTCAAGCTGCTGGGCCTTGATTCGTTCTTTCTGCTCTTTCTTGTCGAGATTGTCTTTCGTGCCCTCGTTGCCGTTCATCTTGGCTAAAAGCTCAATCGCTCGTATATCGCCTTTAAGAGCTTTTTGAAGAAGGACTGTCGCGATCGCCGTCTGGTTAGTCGCGCTCAAGCCCTTCTCCTCGAGCGCTTCTTTTAGCTGTGGACTAAAAACGTCCATCTCCAAAATTTGATTGACTTTCTTTTTTAGGTCCGCTTTCTCCCTTCGAGCCTTACCGGAGGCGATACCGCCTTTTCTCCGGATCTTTCTCTGCTCTTCCTCTGTTCGTTCATTAAACGGAATCAAGTTTTCTGTTCCATCTCTGGGCAATTCTTCCCCTCCTTCCTGTTCAAAGAAAAAAGCCACAAGTTTTTATACTCATGACTTCGTTTTATAATCTAAAAGAGGGGCTACCGTTTTGTTTCGGAAACAAAAAACCCCAATTAAGGGGCTAAAAGTAACGTAGAAGCCCGGATTCGAACCGGAATCTCCTCAATCAAGGCGTAATTCCTATATACGACTCTCTACGTTTTCTTGATATGATTATACCACTCTTTTTTGACCCTTTCAACAAGTTTTTTCTCTTTTGGCGTCAAATTAGTTGCCCTCTTTTTGCTTTTCTCAAATTCATCATGATTATAGCCGTGATGGGCATGAGGACTTATCCCTCTATGCACATGATCCAAGTCAATTTGCTTGTTACGCTTATTTTCTTTATCAAAATAGATAATACTTTTAGGTGCGTTTTTATTCTTGTCAATCAGCGCATAAACTCTACCTTTTGTCATTGTTTCCATCGGGGCTTTTTGTGAACCTTGCTCGTTTTGAGTAACAAATTTGATATTCCCTACTTTATGAACGGTTTTATATTCCGTCCCATATAGTTTACCTTTGTTACTTCTTCCGGAGCTTGCACCGCGTCCACCCATAATCTTACCTCTTTTTTATTCGTACTTGTACCAGTCGAAATTTTCTTTTTTCATTTTTTCATACAATCGAGGATTTTGATTTTTTGAATACTCTTTTACAATCGCTTTTACTTCCCCTTTTGTTTTTTTATCTAAATTTTTATAGCCCTTTTTTGTAGCATACTTGGCGATAACAAATTCTTCATTCAGCCCAAACGTCGACCCAAGTCTTGCTTTGTTCTTTTGAAACATTGTCAAAAACCCTTTCGCGCCTCTCGGGATATTCTTTAATTTATACTCTCTATCACCGAATTTTTTGAGCTCGTCTATTCTATTAAACAAAAAATCTTTTGATTGATTTTGTTGTTTTACTTCGCTTTGTACCGCTTCAGCTTTTACGCCTCCGCCTCCCGACTTCTTTCCTTTACCGGAACTAGCTCCTCTTCCGCCCATTCTTCAACCTCTCTGTCGTTTCGTTTTCAAAATAGTTTACTTCGATATCTCCATAATCATATTCAACCGCGCCACCGTACACGATCAATCTTTTCGGTTTTAATAGTTCGATCATGACGTCCATTCCATCGCGCCATAATTCCATTTGATCGCTATTGTTTTTGACTCCGATTGTGCTGATCGCAAGTGTAGCTCCCTCCGGCAACCCGTCAAAGCAAAAAGAAAAGCTGTCCGAATACGCCCACGATACCGTGGGAATAACCGTAAAGCCGTATCTCTGCATAAACTGACCAACTAACCTCGAGCGATACACGTTCCAAACTTGCATAGCTACCGGCATATCGATATATAAGCTAAAGTCTGGCGTTAACACGCAATCAAACTCGCCTAACTTCTCGATATAGTATTCCGGACGTTGCCAGATCCTCTCGAATTGATAATCATCAAGAAAGAAATGTACTCCCGCGCCGTAGTCCGGCTTGTTTAAAACGTAATTAAAGCCTTGCAAGCGTTCCGGGACGTGATCCACCGGTTGAAGCGAGGGCATTTCAAAGCGTCCTTCCGTGGCCTGTGGATCGAATAGATTGAGATTATATTGATTTATTGTTGTCTCTCTGTGAAATTCTTTTTCTTCTTCCTCTTGCTCTTCTACTTCCGAGCTGAAATTTAAAATTTCATCTTCTGGCAAGTCAAAGCCAAAATCTGCCATATCCACGCTAAAGATCCCGTCCAGCTCGTCTCTTAACATTTCGGTATCAAAGCCCGTGTCCATGTTTAGCTTGTTATGGACCAAGATATAAGCCTTTTTCTGATCCTCTGACAAGTGAGACAAGCGAATGACTTCTGCTTCCGTGTACCCAAGCTGCTCGAGTGCTTGTAAGCGTCCGTGTCCCTCGATGATGATATTATTTTCATCAATCGCTATCGGGTCATTATTCCCAAATTCTTGGATCGATTTTTTGATCTTGTCGATCTGCTCCTGTGGGTGCAATTTCGCGTTTCCCTCGTATTCTCTCAGATCGACTATTTTGACTCTTTCGATTTGCATTTAAACCACCAAAAAACCAGCCCCCAGAAAGGAATAGGAGGGCTGGAAAAGAAAAGTATAGAGTATAGAAATGTCTGGCAAGGGGAAGAACTAAAGAACCTTACCATAAGCGGACGGGAGGAATCGAACCTCCGAAACGAAAAATTTTTAAAAAATATAAGGAGATACCCAAAAATGGGAAAAGTTTTTTATGAAAGTAAAAACGTGCTGTACTGTTGGCTTGTCCTGTCGTCCGCAATGAAGATCGTCGTTCCCTTCAATCTTCCGATAATACAATTTTATCACCTTTTTTTGAACACTTTTCCCAAATTTAGGCCCTTTTTAAAAAAATACTTGTATATTTCTTTTCCAACCCCTCAAAAAACGGTTTAATGATGTTCCGATAAACTGAATTTTTCGACATGAATAATTCGAGCGCCACCCCTTCAACATTTTTCGATCGTGTGACATAGAGCGCCTTAATCGCCTCCCAACTCGAGGGAGCACACTCGCTTGTGTATTCTGTGATCGCTTCTGCAAGCGTATAGAGTCGGATCAATTCTGGATCATTTTCTTTGAGAATAACGTTTTTTAGAGCTTCCGGCGTGTTAGACGCTGCCTTACTCTTGATGAACCAGTTTTCATCAAAATTCTGGTACGGGAAGGTGATCTCTTCGATCCGTTCCTTGATCTCCTTGTCGAATGGATAGCGTCTGAGCGCGTCTATAAGATAGCCGTATCTAGTTTCAATTCGCAAGCGTCCCTCCTTTCTAGCCACTAATGGGCTTTTACATTTCTTTATCGTAAATATCGAATACGCCCCTTTTCTGACTATTCCGAAATTCGAGCGCTTCTTCTTTGGTCTGAAATTCAAACTCTTCGAATGTTGTCGAATGATTGCAATCCCAACGCGTCAGCTTGTTATATTTTCTCACGATATAGACTTTCACATTATCCCCCTACGCCGTTAATATCGGCAATTTCTTGTAATTGTTGCGCCATACGAGAATTATAATCATTGTTCAATTTATTAATTATCACGTCTTGCATTGTATTTTTTTCTTTCGCTTTTTCCAGCTCGTCCTTTTGAGTCCGGATCGTTTGTTGTAGCTCGCTGTTGCTTGTCTCAAGCACCCGTACTCGTGCGTTAAGGTTGACGCATACAGCGATTAGGACGAAAAGGATAAACGCAAAATTCGCACGTATCAACTTATCATTATTCATCATCTTCCCGTCCCTCTTTCCACATAGCCCAGCCAATCACCGCGAGGCCTCCCAGCCACGCAAGCGATAAGCCTCCGAATATAAGTGTTAATAGATCCATTAATTATCCCCTCCGATTTCTTAACAAAGCCTTTTCGACGTTATACAAGTCAACTGAAGTAGTCTGAATCATACGTGGAATCCGCGCGTCATGCGCTTTAAGACATATCTGGCCTTTCTTAAAGTCCACATAAGCTACTTCGTCAACATCTATACATTCTTCAGTCCAGCCATATCTTGTGAAGGCGTATATAAACACACTATCGCTCATTCCGCTACCTCCTCGACCGTAAAAAGAGGGTTTACGAACACGTTCCCAAAGCCTCCTTTTTGCAGATTTTCTAACGTGTGATACAAGCGAATTAAGAGTACAGTTAGTGTCCTCGTAAATTTTTATCAATTCCTGTTTATTCATTCTTCCACCTCTTCAACTTCTACGAGTGGGCTTTCTAATAGCCACCCGATTCCTTTTAGATTCAACTCGTCGATCGTAAACGACTGTTTGAATTTTAATTTGTAGCGCCTATCGTCCTCGAGCTCGATCATGTATGTTTTCGTTGTTTTGTTGAAACGCTTCGAGTTGCAAAGCAAGCTCCGCAACGATTCGATCTTTCGGCCAGTTTGTTCCGCGATCTCTTCCATCGTGCCAAACGCTAGAAGCGTGTCGTTTTTATAATAAGCAAACGTGCGGACTTTCATTTCAGATCCCAATAATTCCACGTCTGAGACCCCGAAATAATCGCATATAGCCTCGATTCCTGTCCGATCAGGTACGCGATCGCCTCTTAACCAATAATCGATTGTGTTATAGGACCAGCCCAGCTTTCTTGATAGTTGGGCTTTCGTGACTCCTTTTTCGTCCATCAAGCGCCTAAGATTCTTTTTCAAGGCCTCGCGTTGTTTTGGATCATATTTCACGTATTCCATTGTTTGGCCTTCTTCCCCACTCAAAGATTTTTAAGTCATATTTTTTGCCATTGATCGTTATCAATTTACTAGCTCCGAATACGTCTTTTTTATTTTCAATTCGTTTTATGAGTTCGACGCAAATTTCACCAAGAGATAGTTGACTTTCTATTTCGTCGTATCTCTTCTCTTCCATCTTGCCAATAACTTCATAGTACGTCTTCTCTTTCATTGTGCCACTCCTTCCGCTTGCTTTTCTAGCCATTCAAACAAGAGCCCGAATTGCTTCACGACTAATTCGTCGTCATGGTACTTTTTGCAGATCTCAGCGATCGCGTCTACGGTCCAAAACCAATAGCGCTCGGAACCGAATCCGAGGCTTTGCGCGACTTGGTTATTTCTAGCCATAAAGTCCGGGAGCTCGACGCTAAAGAAATGTATATAATTCATCGTCCCACTCCTCTACTCTGACATAGATCCCCACGACCTCAGACCAAAACTTCTCAGCGATCTCGCTTGCGACTTCTGCGTCGTCTTTCCAAAAGCCGAGCTTGGTCATGCAATCTTTGAATAATTTTTGAAGGTTGTCCGTGTCTGGTTTGGTCGTCTTGTACTGGCCGGATCGTTTCCCTTTAATCATCGGGAAGCACCATTTGACCGTGAGCCGAATTGGACCTTTCAATTTGTCTGGCGGTACATGACGCGCAAGCAAACTTTCAAATTTCGCTCGAGCGTTTTTCAATTCCTCGGGCTCGTAAAAAATCGGCTTGCCATTTCTGACATTTACTTTTTTCTGTTGGTGCGTTGTCGTCGGAATTTTTTTCATCGGCAAAAAGAACTCAATCATATTTCACCACCTCGTTTTTTATACTTTTTTTCTTTTGCATTTTCTTTTTACTTACCACACTCTCACGCTAAGTCCAAGTTAGGGGACAGGGTTACAGGGTTACAGGGGGCGGGAGCAAAGCCCCCCTGTTCCTGTTCCTGTTCCTCTTGGACCTCAGGGACATTTTCTTAAATCTCTCTCTCCAAAGGAGGAGAGATTCTGTCCCTCGTTTTGTCCCTCGTCAGGGACAGGGACATTTCGATTATTTAATCGATTTGTCCCTCATTTTGTCCCTCAAAGGACACGCTCAGGGACAAGGGACATTTCGATGTTT
Source organism: uncultured Carnobacterium sp. (assembly GCA_937967765.1). Taxonomy (GTDB): domain Bacteria; phylum Bacillota; class Bacilli; order Lactobacillales; family Aerococcaceae; genus Granulicatella. The sequence continues at coordinate 12,896 of CALCML010000159.1, read as the reverse complement.
GTCCCTCGAGGGACAGGGACATATCGAATTTTGTCCATCGATTTGTCCATCGATTTGTCCCTGTCCCTATTTTTGTCCCTCGTCATTTTTTGGCGATATTTCCTTATTTTTAATTGTAAAATTGCCATTATTTTTGATCCATCGACGGACTGTTTTTTCACTTACTTGTCTCGAATCTGTCGAAAAATATTCGATAAGATCATCTATTGTAACTGGATTGATTCCATCATAGATTGAGTAAATAGCGCTTTCGACTTTTTCGCTTTTATCTTCTTTTGTCTCTTTTTTGTCGAAATTTTTCTTCCATGGAGAGTTGTTCCCGTTTGTATCATCGAGTTGGATATCAGCAAGTACGCCCGAATCGTCCAGAAAATGTACTGGGTAGCTAAACCACATATTGATAGGCTTGAACTTGGCAAACTCTCGAAGCGTTCCTTCCACGCGCCACGCTGTCGATATTTCGATCGCTCGACGGGCTTGTTCTATCTTATCTGTCCACGGCTTACGCTCGAGCACGTTTGGAATCGCTTGTTCGAAGTGTGTCCGCATAATCACGGGACTTTGGAGATCGTCGAGGCTTACTTCCTCTTGGTAATATCCAAGGTTACACGTTTGTAAGGCCTCTTTGTATATCCTAGTGGCTGTGTGATTGATCCGTTGCGTGAGTAATTCTTCTGTGACGTCCAATTCAACCAAGTCGATCAACGCGTCCGGATCTCGAGCGAATACGCCCGAACCACTGGCCCGATCCATTGATTTCTTGCCCCCTTGAGCACCTTTTGAGTGGTGGTGGCAATAGATAACCGAGCACCCGAGCTCTGTCGCCACTTTGTCAAATTGGTTTGTAAAGTGTGCCATTTGATCCGCGCTGTTTTCGTCACCCGTAAGGACTTTATAGATCGGGTCAATAATGACGGCTATATAGTTCTTTTTGAGGGATCGGCGGATCAATTTCGGAGCGAGCTTATCCATCGGTACAGTCTTTCCGCGCAAGTTCCAGATATCAATATTTTGTAAGTTGTTAGGCTGAAGTCCCATTGCTTCGTACACGTCGCGGAAGCGGTGCAAACATGACGCGCGATCCAACTCAAGATTGACATATAGGACCTTGCCTTGTGTACACTTCCACTCAAGCCATTTGTGGCCTTCTGCGATTGCGATTGACATTTCGATCAAGCTGAACGACTTCCCAGCCTTGGACGGCCCAGCGATCAGCATTTTGTGTCCTTGGCGAAGGACTCCTTCGATCAGCTCGGGCGCAAGCTCTGGAAGGTTGTCCCAACTATCGCCCAGTCCTTCCGGATCTGGAAGATCGTCGTTTAAGTCCTCAATATACTGGTACCATTCTTCCCAGTTGGCTTTTCCTATATTGGTATCAACGAGGAATTGTTTCTGGCCGTTTCGCTCGAATCCCGGCATACGGGACAAGCGCGACGGATTGCGGTTTTGTGTATCGACTGATATTCCGTTCTTTTGGCATATCTTATATAAGTAGTCGACGCGCTTTCTGTATTCGTCATAATTGCCCGCGTCTACCTTTACGATAGCGTGTAAGGACTTGTTCCCACTATAGACAAGGGCCACGATTGGAAGTTCTAGTTCCTTATAGATCGCGTTTTGTTTCTCAATGCTCATGCTGTCTGACTCAACGAGGGCATAGCGGAATTCAGTCACGTTTTCATTTTTCGCGCCCTTACCGTCGAGCGGATTGAAGCGAATCCACGCGCCCGCTTCCTTGTGATAGTCCCCGAGGACCGCCCCAATATCGCCGTTACACTTGGATAATTGCTCGATTAGTTGCCCCGCTGTCCGGTCATACGCCCCCTTAGTCGGAAGCCATTTCTCTATTTCGCCCGTTTCGTCGTTTACTTTTGGATATGACTCAGTAACATAACCGACATTCTCGGACGATTCAAACAAGGCCTCTAGGTACTTGATAATCTCTTGTACTGGGTTCCAGTTTGTAGGCTCGTGAATCTCTTTCCCCTCGATCCAGTTCTTATCAATGACGCGATAGTCTCGATCGATGGTATCGTTCCAGTCGAGTTCATGAGCGCCCTCACTATCGCTTGAGTACGGATTCACCCAGCCGTGATCTTTCGCAAGCTGGACAATCGTCCCGCCCGTAACAATCGAGCCCGCTTCTTCGTTGAAAGTGTCCCATTTTTTGAAACACTCAAATTTACGATACCGGGCCGGATCTCGTAAGGACCAATTATCCCAATCTGAGGCCGTGTACCCTTCGTGTTTTAAGGCCATTCCGACGTTTATCCATTCTTGATAAGACAGAATCGAGGGGTCTATATGGTCTAACAATGGTAATAGGTCAAATTCTCGTTCCATTAGTCCCCTCTATTCCTTTTTAGTTTTCTTTCTTCGTTGCTGCAATTCCAAGGCTCAATCCCAATAGTCCGAGGAGGCTGATCGCGATTCCGAATCCTGATCCCGTATTAGGAAGTGTAGCCGGTGCGCTGTACGCTTCGACTGTTTCTTCGGATTCGTTTCGCGTGATTTTCGCGTGATTTTCCACACGATTAGTGATTTTCACTTCTTCGACTTTTGGCGCTTCTTTTGGCGCTGGCGTGTTTGGCTTGTCAGTTGTTTCGTTTGGTGTGTTTGGTTTATCTTGTTTAGGCTCTGGAATATCGATCACTAGTTCCGGTTTGTCCAATATTGGCGCGTCCGGAGGTGTTACCCCACCTTGCCATTCTGGCTTGTCAAGTTGCGGAGCGTCAAACGGTACTGTACCGCCCTTCCATTCTGGTTTATCAAGGATTGGAGCCGGAGGCATAAGCGGAATATCTTCGATGTTGATTGACGGTTTTTCGTATTTAGGAGCGTCATTCGGAATTTCAAAGACTGGAGCGGGTTTATTTTCGCCCGAAGCGTCTCCACGCCCTCCGACAAGTTGAACGTAACTATATGAAATAGCTCCGTCAGTTTCAGCCTTGAGTTCGACCTTATTTGTTGGATTCGTGCTGTCTTTGACCGCGTTTGTTAGTTTGGTCTTGTAATAAAGATAGATCATATGATCCAAGCGGTCCATAGTGATCTCGAAGCCGTGATCGCTCTTACTGATTGATTTAACAAGATCCATTGCAGATCCTTTGTCAATCCAAGGATCAACGCTTTCAATATTCTTGATTTCAAAGTAGTTATCAACTAACTTTTGATTTTCGCTCATTGTGTCGATCAATTTAACGTAATTCAAGACTTTTCGCGCATAATTGACGCGTACAGTCCAGTTGATGACTGTCGGGTCATTTTCATCTTGGCTCCCCCACTTGGAAAGGAGTTCATCTTTTCCAATCACTTGCTCTTTGCCGATTTGAGCCGTTACGACTGTGCCGTTAAAATTCGCGGTTACTGGTTTGCCACTCTCGACTTTATCGGTCCATTTTGCGTCGAGCTTAAGGCTCATTTGCTTGTTTAGTGGGTGGTTTTTGAAATAGTCGTTGAATACGGTCGTAACTGTGCCGGCTGTGCTGTCTGCGGTAGCTTGACCGACAACGGCGTTTTCTGGATTGTGTACATCAAACGTGAAGCTCGTTTGAAAAGCGACTTCTTTTGGAAGGGTAAACGTCACTTTGTCCCCTTCGTTGATCGTGAGATCGTCCGGGAAGTGTACGTTCTTATATTCCACGCTAAAAGGTTGATACTTTCCTGTGCCGTTTGACTGATCGACAACGACTTCCGGATTCTTGACTTCAATCACATTCCCGCTCTTTTCAAAACTTGTTGGAAGTCCTTCTCGTTCGTTATTCTTAGCTTCAGCGCTTCCTGTTCCCGTTGCATTTCCAGAATTTGACGGTTGATCTGCTTTCGTTGTTGGAATAGCTGATTCAGTTCCGCTTGCTTCTCCGCTTTGGTTTGTTGCAATTGTTGTTGTCTCTGGCGTGATTCCTCGATCAGACTCATCGGCATTTACTCCCTTAATTCCAAGTGTCGCTGTCGCAATTGTTGCAACTGTCAAAAGTGTTAATTTGTTAGTTTTCATTGTGTTTCTCCTCATTTTTTTAATCTGGTACATATTCGCTCGCTCTGATTCCGTGCGGTATTCTCCACCCGTTAGCAGCGATACGATCGATCATATTTCTTGCGCTTTCAAAGTTCCACATTCCGACGTTGCGGAAGCCTCGACTTTCGAGGAAGCGGATTTGCTTCGGTGTCGAAAGTCCTTCGTTTCTGCGCTTGTTCAAACGGTCAAGCAATAGATTTGCTTTTCCGGCGTTGCCCACTTCGTCGGTGAAAATACCGTACTTTTCGAGGGCCTTGAGTTGGTTTTCAGAAGGCGGAGCCATCTCCCAGCCGAAGTTAGGTACATAGTTTGAAAGATCTTCAGCATGGATAGACATTTCAAATTGAAGCGGATCGACGAGTTTCCGCTTGCGTTTTCTCATTTCCGCAAGTTGTTTCGCAAGAGCTTCTTCACGTTCTGCGACGACATCTTCCGCGCTTTTGGCTTCCATAGCCTCGAGATCGAGCACGACGCCTGTTTCTTCTTCCATGTTTTCGACCATTTTCTTTGCAACTTCCGGACTCTCACAAATTAAGTGAGCCGGCCGGCAAAGCTCGTGCCGTTCCGTGTGCCATAGAAAATCGAGAAGAAGAAGCTCTTCTTTCCCGGGGAAGAGACGCGTCCCACGCCCGACCATTTGAGAATAGAGCGCCCGGACTTTTGTCGGACGTAACACGACCACACAATCAACCGAAGGGCAATCCCACCCTTCCGTGAGTAACATAGAATTGCATAGAACATTATATCGGCCCTTTTCGAAGTCTTCGAGCGCTTCGGCCCGATCTTTTGATTCGCCGTTCACTTCGGCTGCTTTAAAGCCTCGCTCGTTTAAGATATCGCGGAATTTCTGGCTAGTCTTTACTAGCGGAAGAAAGACGACTGTTTTTCTGTCCTTGCAATACTTGGCCATTTCGTCCGCAATCTGTACGAGATACGGATCAAGTGCCGTCCCGACGTCGCTCGCTTTAAAATCTCCCGCGGACATTGAAACGCTTGATAAGTCGAGATCAAGTGGAATCGTTAAGGCCTTAATCTTGGACAAGTAGCCTTCTTTGATTGCTTGCACAAGTGAGTACTCATAGGCCAAGCTGTCAAAATACGATCCGAGGTTCTTCATATCTCCACGGTCTGGGGTCGCTGTTACCCCCAAAACTTGCGAATCTTGGAAGTGATTCAATACCTTTTGATAGCCGTCAGATATAGCGTGGTGTGCCTCATCGACCACGATCACGTCAAACCAGTTGGGCGGGAATTGACTCAAGCGTTTCTCACGTTGCATAGTTTGGACAGATCCCACGACCACCCGATACCAAGAGCCTATTGACGTACTTTCGGCTTTTTCTAGCGCTGTACCGAGTCCCGTCGCGGTTTTTAGCTTGTCGCTTGCTTGATCTAATAACTCGGATCTGTGAGCGAGCACTAACACGCGCTTCCCTTCTCGGACTTGATCTTCAATAATTTTCGAAAAGACGACCGTTTTTCCCGTCCCAGTCGGAAGGACTAGAAGGGTACGTTTTCGCCCTTCTGCCCACTCCTTCTGAACGGCTTCCCGCGCCTCTTGTTGATAGGGTCTTAACTCCATACTTTAGAACCTCCTATATTAGAACGGCCCTCCTGTGAAGCCTCCCTGTGCTGGTTGTTGTGGTTGTTGGTATTGTGGCGCTGGTTGTTGGTACGCTGGGGCTTGTTGTCCCGGTTGCGCGTTCAATACTTTCGTATAGTCCACGTCTTCGGCGTAAATCATGCCTTTTACTTCGTTGTATTTATTGCCGTTGTACTCGCGAGATCCAACTTTACAAACTCCGACTTTTCCGATGATCGCGTTCCAGTCCATACGAAGGGGTTCGCCTTTACGTTTTTGCCCAATAGCTCCAAAGAACGCTGATAACATTCCCTCAGTTGAACTATGTAAGAAGAGATTGTGACGGAGTTCTGTTTCGCCTTCATTCGCTACGATAGTAAGGTGTACTGTCGCTTTAGGACAAGCTGGCAACTTTCCGGGATTTTGCGGGTTCGGTGTGTGACGTCCGCGCTCGTATTCCTTAACCGTGAACCAGTATAGGCCGTCTGGCAAAAAGACGAATTCAGAATCTTTTTGAATTGTGTCGTCCCAACCGAATTCGCGATCAAAGTTGTTGTTATATTGTTGTTGTGTCATGATGAAATTTCTCCTTTTTTATAAGTTGTTAGTATTAAATGGTAATTCCGGGTCTTTCCGGACTTGGTTTTGAATGACGTCGAGTGTAGCGTCCCAATTCGCGACGATCATATCCCAGTAATTCGCCGGGAAGTTTTCGATCGGCGTCCCCATCGGGAAGTGTCCGCGGATATAAGCAACCTCTTGTAATTCGTTTTCCGTTACGTTGTTAGGCGCCATTAAGTCGACCAATGCTTGTGGTAAGAGTCCCGCTTGTGGAGCCCGTCCCATCTCTTGAGCCACCTCTTGAGCGACCTCTTGCAATTGCTCGTTAATGTTTTGCTTTTGTGGCTCTGGTGTCGGTTGTGGCTGTGGCTCTGGTTGTGGAGCTGGTTGTGGAGCTGGTTGCTCGGGTACGGGAGCCGGTGCGTTGAAGATATGAGCCACGCTCTCAAACGTGAACGGGAGCTGATCTGGTAAGCCGTGACGATTTTTTGCGTCCCATGCTGGGCGGTGGTTCGTGTACATGACACGCTCGCCCCCTTGGGCCTTTTTCTTGCCTGTGTCCGTTGTCATGACGATTGTCTTATAATTTGCAAAGAGCACCATATCGGCCCACTCCTTAACGAGTGGCGCTGTTTTTGAGCTTGACTTTTGCCCGAGCTTTAATTCGTACCGGTCGTATGATCCCATCTCGTCCGGTTGCTCGAATTTCTTGATTTGTGCGTGAGCTGTCAAAACGACGTTGATCCCATTATCCACTAGCTCACTCAAGCTATTCAATAAGCGCCCGATCTCTTCTTGGACGTATGTATAGCCCTTGCCCCATCCGAAATCTTCGATTCCGTTCTTCTGGTGTTGTGCGCAAACATAATCGACCGCGAGCTGTTCCGCCCAGTCGATCGTATCGATGACGAGCGTCTTGCAAGCGTCTGGGTTTGCCTTGATGAACGCGATCTGATTCTTTAGCATCGTCCAGCTTGTAGGCTTGTCCATACGGGCCACGTCCATATTATCCGTTGACCCTTCCGTATCGATGAATACCGGATCCGGGAATTGACTCGCAAAGCTAGACTTCCCGATTCCTTCGGGGCCATAGATCACGACTTTTTGAGCTCGCGCCTTCCTTCCTCTTGTAATTTGCATTGTTTAGTCCTCCTCGTCCTCGTCGTCATCCTCGTCGAAATTGCTTTCTAAGAGCCCGCGAAGAAGATTTTCAAGGCCTTTGCGTTTTGCTTTTCCAATCTTTTCGGTCAAATCTTCAGGCTCTTTACCGTCGAAGGTTTTGAGTTCATACGTCGCGGTAACTTCAATTAGTTCACCTTCGAACGCTTCAGCGACTTTATACATACGGTCACCCTGCTTTTCAATAGATTCTACGCTATTGTTTGCAGCGTCTCGCAAGTCGTCGGTCCAGTTTGCACTATAGGCCAAAGCTCGATTGTTGCTTTCATACTCCTGTAAGAAATACCCATTTTCTTTGCTACGAATAACGATAAATTTTTCTGTTTTTTTCATGATCTTTTCTTCTTTCTATTTTTTAAAATCCGCCTTGCCAACCTTGAGGCTGTGCGACTGTTTCGGGTTTGATACTGTACCCGTCTTCTATGAGGACCGAACACTCTTCACCAGTTGAAACACGCGTCGCGATCGCTTGCAAGCCCTCTTGTTCGAGCCACGCACCAAATTCCGCAAGTGTTATCTGGTCCATTTGTTCCAGCTTGTCAATTAGGACGAAGCCGCACTCTGGCTTGAGCTTGCGAACGATAGCCGTTGCCACTTGTAATTGTTGCGACCCGGACATATTATCCCAACGTTGACCCAAGTATAAGAGTTCGCCATCGTCCACGGATAAGCCCGGAAGCGGTAAGTCTGCATTTGTGAGCAAGTCCGTTTTCTGCTTGCGAATACCTTCGATAACAAGATCTAACTCACGGTATTGTTCGCGGTAGACTTTCGCGTCCTCTTCGGCCTTGTCTTTGTCAAGATTCGCTCGGACTTTGAGGTTGATCTGCTCAATATTCGCGATACTGTCTTCGATCTCTTGCGTCGATTCGTCGATCAAGTCTTGCGCGTCTTTGCGAGCGATATCCAAGTCTTGCGCGAGTCCCTGTTCTTTTTCTCGGGCTTCTTTGAGCATTTCTTCCAGACGTTGAACGTTTGCAAGCGCTCCTTGATAGTCATTTTCAATTCTCGCGAGATTCTGACGTTTGCGAGCATTTTCGCCATTCCGTCCAAGGATCTCTTGTTGCCGTTGGATCAATTCCGCAATAGAGACAAGCTCTTTTGGCGCGTCTGGATAATACGGCTGTTCTTTGGCAAACTTTTCTTTCTGGTCCGCAATGACGCCGATCGCGTGTCTCTCTTGGTACTTGGTTTTCTCTTCCATTTCGAGCTTGACGAGTTGATCGCCCACCCCGATAATTTGTAGAAGCGTCGTTGCTTTCTCCTTGCTCGTCATTTCCATAAATTTTGGAAGATCAAGAGCGAGCTCTTCGACGAAGCTATCAAGCAATTTCTGGCCGGCCTTATTTCCACTTGGATCAATAACTTTCAGATCGCTATTCTTGCCCTTGCGTTCAACGATAAGGCCATTTGACAGCGTGATTTTAAGACTTGGGGGAATTGTTGACCCCTCGCGCTGTGGTTGCGAAGGTTTATACTTATTTCCACCCAAGGCCCACGCTATCGCGTCTAATACGCTTGTTTTTCCTTGGTTATTGTTTCCCCCGACGATTGTCAGCCCTTTCGCTGACGGCTCGATTTTGACCGCTTTAACGCGTTTTACGTTTTCGATCTCGAGCTTATTGATTGTTACCATTTCTAAACTCTCCTTTCAGACGAGCGAGCTCGTCAAGCAATCGTTCTTCCCGCTCAAGTGTAGTTTTCAAAATTTCGGTCTGTTGCAGATTGATAAACCACAAGCGATTGAGCGCTTTTGATTGTTGCTCAATTTTGCGGGCCTTTTTACCAAACATGGAAGGGCACCTCCGGCGATTCTGTATAGAGCTTCATTGCTTTTCTACGGCTTGCGAGCTCGTCTTCGTATTGTTCAATGACTTGCGCGTTGTGTTCTGGAAGTCCTTCTTCAATCGCTTTTAGTGTTTCAGTTTTTGCGATCTTCATTCTTTTTTTGTGGTCCTTCCATGACACGATAAGCCCAGCGATGAAGCACACGCCCCCGATAGCAACGGTTCCGGCAACTTGCCCAGAAATAATAATTTGATTCATTTTAAATACTCCTTTTCTTTTTCTAAAATTTCGTAAACGTCCCGGACGTCGTACATTTTCTTTTTTCCTTGTTTTCGAAACGCGAGCCCTCGACGCTCTAGCTTCTTAATATAGCCATGATCGAAGCCGAATTTCTTCATTAGGGCTTTTTGATCTAGTGGTAATCTTTCCGATGTTATTTCTTCCTTGAGCTCTTCTTTCATAATCTCGATCATCTGTTTTAGATAGACTTTCGCGATCTCGTCCGAGATCAAGGGAGGCAAGTTTAACTCCTCCATTTCTTCGTTCCTCCAATTGTGCGGGCAAGCACTTTCTGATATAATTAAGGTAGATATTTTTTTCAAGCGCTCGAACGTTCTCGTTCGGGTGCTTTTTTTACGTCTTTCGTTCGTTTTAGTGAACGCCTTCTGTAAAAAAAATTCCGATCTGGTCTTTTGAGAATCCGAGGATTGTCGCGACCTTTATCAATTCGTCAGCGTCGAATGATACCAGACCGTTTTCGCGTTTCGCGTAACGAGCACGATCAGACCAGCCAAGGGCTTTTGCCATATCATCTTGTGTCAATCCTTTCGCGATTCGTTCCGCTTTGATTCGTAAATGATTCACGGTCATATAATAGACCTCCTTTCTGTTTTTTTGCCGTTCTTTCTTGAGAACAATTTAATTATAAATCAAGCGTTCTTTTTTGTCAACACTTTTTTTCAAAAAAAACACATTTTTTTCTTTTTTAGTATTATTTGTACTTTTTTCGGAACGGTGTTATAATAGAAACATAAAGAAAAGGAGCTGTAAAAATGCGTACCAATGACGAAATAATAGACCTTATCAAGGCCTTGTGCGAAGAGAAAGATATATCTTTGAGCGAACTCGCTCGTCGAGTGGGTCAAGCAAAATCTGGCGTATCAAGATATTTTAATAAGACGAGAACTTTTCCATTGAATAGAGCGAACGTTTATGCGGAAGCTCTCGGCGTCTCAACTGAATATCTTTTAGGAGTAAAACCGATCAAACAAGAACCGGACCTTTCAAACTTGGATCTTCGCGAGCTGGCCAAGAGTGCAAAGACTTTCGACGGAAAACCATTAAATGAAGAAGATATCGAAGCGATTGAAAATATACTTGATATCTATTTTAAAGGAAGATTATGAGACTAGAAGACATTTGTCACGAAGCGGGCGTCACGCTCGCTTACTTTGACAATGAACTGTGGCCACGGCCCGGAATGATCTTATCTGATATGAAGATCATTTTTGTTAATAAATCACTAACTAAAGAGGCCCAGAAACGCGTTATTTTGCACGAATTAGGCCATTTAGAGCACACGACGGCCGAATATACCATAAACCCGATAAAGTGCGAGAATGAAGCCAATAGGGCCATGATTCACGCCTTATTAAAGGAAGAGCTAGAAGCCGGGGACGCGAGCGAGTTCAATTATTTACATTTTATGGAGCGCCATAAGCTCAAAACAACGGCCGATGAATTAATGGTAATAGATGAATACTATCGTTTAGTTGGATAAAGGAGAAACATTATGGACTTTGACAAATTCAAGAATTTCGCAAAAAAAGCAACTGAAAAAACAGTAGACGGAATTTCATCGATGAATGAAGTGAGAAAGAAAGCTGCTGAAGAGACAAAAATTTCAATCGGTACGACAACGATTCGAAAAACGATTGACGGACAATATTATATCGGTTTTTATTCAGACACTCCGGAGCTGTTTGAGTTTGAAAATTTTCAATTTGAGGGCTCTACTATTATAGAGCGCACAAAAACGACCGGGACGACCAAACAAAAGGGGAAAAAAGGGAGTGCCCTTTTAGGAGCTGGAATCGGTTCGGCGTTTGGCCCAGTCGGTACAATTGTAGGTGGTGTGATCGGTGCGTCTGGAAAACGAAAAGGGAAGGTAAGCACGGACACTATCACCACTCAAGAAGAAAAGCCCGGACTTGCTAAATTGTACTTACGGAATATCGAGACAAACGAAGTCAAGACAATTAAAGCAAAGATCACCAATGCACAAGCAGATAACATTAAGCTGTTTTTCGAATAAATAAAAAAAGCCCCGAGGACAAGCCACGGGGAATCATGATATAAGTTAAGTATAGCAAAATTATCTCGTTCTTTCAATTGTGCGGGCAAGCCATAGGAGGAATCATGATAAAAAAATATACAACCAAAAACGGGGAGACTCGTTACTTATTTCAAACTTATCTGGGAATTGATCCCTTAACCGGAAAAGAACGGCGGACCACGCGCCGGGGCTTTAAAACCATGAAAGAAGCTAAACAAGCCGAAAGAAATTTGCTGCTTGACGTGGAAGAGAACGGGCTTCAGTCGAATCAATCAGACGGATTCCAAGATCCTACATTCGAAGAACTAGCTTCCTTATGGCTAGAGAATTATAAAACCACAGTCAAGCCTAGCACTTTTGAAAATGTCCAGTCCAAGGTTGAGAAAATGACTGAAGAGCATTTTAAAGAGATGAAGCTAAAAAAAATAACAGTCGCATACTGCCAAAGAGTGGTTATTGAATTAAGTAAAAGCTATGTCTTATATAATCATTATCTTTCAGTCATTAACCGAATCTTCAAATATGCTGTTTTAATGGACATAATCAATTCAAACCCTTTTGATAAAGTTATCAAGCCGAAAAGCCGGCAAACTCAAAGAAAGGGCAATTTTTTAACCAAGGAAGAATTGAAAGAGTTTTTAAAACTAGCTCAAACTGCCACGCTGTCTTATTTCTTCCCGCTGGTGCATTTGATGAGTTATACCGGGTTACGTCAAGGGGAAGCCCTCGCTTTGAAATGGTCAGATATTGACTTTGAAAATAAAAAAATTACCGTTAATAAAACGGCGGTCCGGATCAAAGAGAAACAAACCCTTCAGACGCCCAAGACTAAAAATAGCAAGCGCGTAATCTCTATTGATCCCGCCACCCTTTCAATTTTGAAAAGCTGGAAAAAGGACCAAATAAAAAACTATTTTAAAAACGGCAAACATTTTGAAGGGGAAGAAAATTTCATTTTTACGAATAAGTGGGGCGATTGGGTGCATATTCACAATTTTATCCGTTATTTCAAGCGTTTCATGGCTGACCATAAACTAAAACCGATCACGCCCCACGGGCTCCGACACACGCACGCTTCATTGCTGTTTAGTGCGGGCGTGGAACCTAAAAACATTTCTGATAGACTGGGTCATAGCACTGTCCAGATCACGCTGGATCTGTACACTCACATAACGGAAGAGCAACGAACCGATACAGTGGATAAACTGCTTGAATATATGGTAATATAAATTAGTCGTATTCAGTCTCGTATTCAGTCACTTCTCACCCCTTAGAAAGTCAGTGATATCAAGGACTTGAGGGCGAGTGGCATTATTTTAGCATAAAAATGAACATTTCGGGAGGATTTCTATCTTAGAAAGTTAGCTTTTCTGTTGAGCATAAAAACGTGGGGGATAAAGGATCTGAACGGGTTGGATCCCTTGCGACTGATA
>CALCML010000158.1 GCA_937967765.1 uncultured Carnobacterium sp. | reverse complement strand
GAAAGCAAATGCCCTGTATTAAGCAATACGCTTGGTACACCGCATGAAGGGATTCCTTCAAAAGACGTTCTCTGCGATCAAATTACAAATGCCGTGAAATGGAAACAAAATGTAGAGTGGATGCTTCAATATGGCGTAGATGTCTTTATTGAGGTAGGTCCTGGAAAAACATTGACGCAAATGGTGAAACAAATTGCCAAAGCAAAAGGCGCTTCTGTTCAATTATTCCACACAGATAGCCTTAAAGCAGTGACAGAAACCATTGAAAAAGTAAAGGAACTGAAAGGATAACGAAATGAAATTTAAAGATAAAACAGTTGTTGTAACAGGTAGCCGTCGTGGTATCGGACTTGGAATCGCGTTAGAATTCGCTAAACTTGGCGCTAACGTTGTCTTAAACGGTACTCGTGAAATTGATGCAGAAACACTTGCACAATTTGATGCTTATCCTGGTGAAGTAATGACGTTTGTTGGAGACGTTTCGAAATTCGACGTAGCTGAAAACTTTATTAACGAAGTAAAAGAGCGTTTTGGACGCATCGACGTGTTAGTCAATAACGCTGGAATTACGCGTGATGGTTTATTAATGCGTATGAGTGAATCTGATTTTGACGATGTAATGAATATTAACTTAAAAGGATACTTCAATATGATTCGTTTTGCGACTCCAGTTTTCGTAAAACAAAAATCAGGAAGCATTATTAACATTACAAGTATTGTTGGAGTTACAGGAAACGCTGGTCAAGCAAACTACGCTGCAAGTAAAGCCGGAATCATTGGTTTAACAAAATCGGTTGCTAAAGAAATCGGTTCTCGTGGGATTACAGTGAATGCTATTGCTCCTGGATACATCGATACAGATATGACACAAGCATTACCTGAAAAGATTCGTAATGAATGGGAAAAACAAATTCCATTACGTCGTTTCGGTACAGTAGAAGATATTGCAGAAGCCTGTGTGTTCTTAGCGGAAACAAAATACGTTACAGGACAAGTGTTAAACGTTAACGGCGGATTATACATGTAATCTCTTAAAGGAGGAAAACAATGAATCGAGTAGTAATTACAGGAATGGGAGCAATCACTCCTTTAGGAAATGATGTTAATAGCTTCTGGGAAGGCCTCAAAGAAGGTAAGAACGGAATTGCTCCAATTACAAAATTTGATAAAAAAGACTTAGATGTTCATGTGGCGGCTGAAGTAAAAGACTTCGATGCTACAAAATACATGGATCGTAAAGAAGCAAAACGTATGGATTTATTCTGTCAATACGGACTAGCTGCAGCAATCCAAGCCGTTGAAGATAGCGGCATTACTCCAGAAAACACAGACTACGACCGCTTTGGTGTCATGGTTGGTTCTGGTATCGGTGGGTTAACAGTGATGGAAAGTCAAATCATCAAAATGCATGATAAAGGCCCAACACGTGTTGCACCATTATTCGTTCCAATGGCAATCGGAAACATGGTTGCAGGAAACATTTCAATGAAAATCGGTGCTCGTGGCGTATGTACATCACTAGTAACAGCCTGTGCAACAGGAACACACGCTATCGGGGAAGCGTTCCGTAACATTAAACATGGATACTCAGATGTGATTTTAGCCGGTGGTGCTGAAGGTTCAATTTGTGAAATCGGAATTGCAGGATTTGCAGCATTAACGGCCCTTTCAAGCAGTGATAATCCAGATGCAGCTTCATTACCATTTGATAAAAAACGTGGCGGATTCGTAATGGGTGAAGGAGCAGGGGTTCTTGTTCTTGAAAGCCTAGAACACGCACAAAAACGCGGGGCTAAAATTTATGCAGAAGTCGTTGGATATGGTGCTACAGGAGATGCTTACCATATGACAGCTCCAAATCCTGATGGAAGCGGTGCTGGTAAAGCTATCTTACAAGCTATCGAAGAAGCAGGAGTGGCTCCGAGTGAAGTAGATTATGTGAATGCTCACGGTACTGGTACTCCAGCAAACGATTCAGCTGAAACAACTTCAATTCGTTATGCGTTAAAAGAAGCTTCCGATAAGGTTCATGTTTCAAGTACAAAATCAATGACAGGACACTTATTAGGTGCTGCTGGAGCTATCGAAGCGATCGCCTGCGTTAAAGCAGTTGAAGAAGACTTCGTACCACCAACGATTAATTTAACAGAACAAGACGAAGCGTGTGACTTAAACGTAACTCCAAACGTTGGAGTTTCTACAAAAGTAGACGTAGCAATTAGTAATTCGTTAGGTTTCGGCGGACATAATGCCGTAATCTGCGTGAAGAAATGGAAGGATTAATACATGAATGTAGAAGAAATTAAAGAACTAATGACTTTGTTCAATGATTCAAACATGACTGAGTTTCATTTATCAAACGAAGAGTTCGAAGTGCAATTTAGTAAACGTGAGGAATATCCTCAAGTCGTTTCTAATGCCGTTGCACCAGTCGCAAACGTGGCTAGCCCAGTAGAAGCTGCACCAGTGAGTGCTCCGTCTTCTGAAGTGCAAGAAGCTCCACAAGTAGCAACAGATGCAAAATACATTACAAGCCCAATCGTTGGGGTGGTTTACTTACAATCTTCACCAGATGCAGATCCATTTGTACAAGTGGGTAAACAAATCACTTCAAACGACACTGTATGTATTGTCGAAGCAATGAAAATCATGAACGAAATTAAGAGCGACTTCAATGGTGAAGTTGTGGAAGTCCTTGTAGAAAACGGCCAAATGGTTGATTTCGGACAAAAACTATTTGCGATTCGCTAAACCCAATTTTAGGAGGAAATTAAGATGAACATTATGACTGTAACTGACGTAGCTGAGTTAATCCCTAACCGTTACCCAATTTTATTTATTGACCGTGTAGATGAATTAGTACCAGGTGAGCACGTTGTGGCACGTAAAAACGTGACATTTAACGAAAGCTTCTTCCAA
The DNA here is from genome assembly GCA_937967765.1 of uncultured Carnobacterium sp. GTDB lineage: Bacteria > Bacillota > Bacilli > Lactobacillales > Aerococcaceae > Granulicatella. Next base: position 1,957 of record CALCML010000158.1, on the reverse strand, counting down.
GGACATTTCCCTGGTGAACCTGTAATGCCTGGTGTGTTAATCGTTGAAGCATTAGCACAAGCGGGTTCAATTCCATTATTGAAATTAGATTCTTTCAAAGGAAAAACAGCTTACTTAGGTGGATTAAACAATGTTAAATTCCGTCAAAAAGTAACTCCAGGAGATGTGTTAACACTTCAAGTGGATATCGTGAAATTAAAAGAATATGCAGGAATCGGTAAAGGCGTTGCTTATGTCGATGGTAAGAAAGTCGCAGAAGCTGAATTAACCTTTATTATTGGACGTTAAGCCTATGTTTAATAGAGTACTAATCGCAAACCGTGGAGAGATTGCTTGCCGAATTATTCGTGCTTGTCGTGAGTTAGGAATCGAATCGGTGGCAATCTATTCCCAAGCGGATAAAGATGCTCTTCATGTACAATTAGCCGACCATGCCGTTTGTATCGGACCTGCTGCTTCAAAAGATTCTTACTTAAAAGTTGAAAATATTTTGAGCGCAGCCGTTATAACAGGCGCACAAGCGATTCACCCAGGATTTGGATTCTTATCGGAGAATGCCAAATTCGCCAAAATGTGTGCGGAATGCAATATCACTTTCATTGGGCCTTCAAGCGAAGTCATCTCTCAAATGGGGGATAAAGCAGAAGCCCGTAAGCAAATGATTGCAGCAAACGTACCGGTGATTCCTGGTAGTGATGATGTTGTTGCAACCGTAGAAGAAGGAATTGAACTTGCAAAGCGTATCGGCTTCCCGCTTTTAATTAAGGCGGTTGCCGGTGGTGGCGGTAAAGGGATTCGTCGTGTTGAAACAGTTGAAGAATTTGAACATCAATTTGTGACAGCGCGTCAAGAAGCCTTACAAGCTTTCGGAAATGCCGATGTGTACATGGAACGTATTATTTATCCAGCGAAACATATTGAAATTCAAATTTTAGCCGACCAACACGGAAATGTAGTTCACCTAGGAGAGCGTGACTGTTCACTTCAACGTAAAAATCAAAAGATTATCGAAGAAGCGCCAAGTCCATCTCTTTCTTCTCAACTAAGAAGAGAAATGGGGGAAGCAGCTGTTCGTGCTGCTAAAGCAGTCGGTTATCAAAACGCAGGAACGATTGAGTTTCTTGTGGATGAAGAGAAACATTTCTATTTCATGGAAATGAATACGCGTATTCAAGTTGAACATCCAATTACAGAAATGATTACGAATGTGGATCTTGTGCAACAACAAATTAAAATTGCTGCAGGAGAAGAGTTACCATTTACTCAAGAGGATATTACTTTCCAAGGACATGCGATTGAATGTCGTTTAAACGCTGAAAATCCATTTGAAGGCTTCCGTCCTTCTCCAGGTAAAGTAACGTTCTTACACCAACCTGTTGGAGGTATGGGTGTACGTATTGAATCAGCACTGTATACAGGATATCAAATTCCACCATTCTACGATTCAATGTTAACGAAGTTGATTGCGCATGGTAAGACTCGTGAGGAAGCCATTCTTCGTATGAAACGGATGCTCTTTGAACTTGTAGTAGAAGGTGTGGATACGAACCAAGAATTCGTTGAAGATTTATTAGATTCTTCTGCATTCAGACGTGGAGATTATACTACTGCGTATGTTGAAACTGAATTTTTGAAACACTGGAATCAACCAAAAGAGAAATAGAATGATTTAGTAAAGGAGTGATTAGATGGGTCTGTTTAGAAAACGGTCGTATATCACCATCAATCGTACCAAAGTAGACTTATCTGAACAGTCTGAGTTACCTACAGTTCCGGATGGGAAATGGGTGAAATGTCCTTCTTGTGACAAGATTGTCTACAAAGAAGACTTAGGATCCTTAAAAGTTTGTCCGCACTGTGATGCTCATTTTAGAATTAATGCGGCTGAACGATTAGCCATTACGGTAGATACTTTCCAAGAACTCTTTGAGGATGAAAAACCAAAAGTGGATGTAGC
>CALCML010000157.1 GCA_937967765.1 uncultured Carnobacterium sp. | reverse complement strand
ACCTTTCTTTTTACCTAAATTTCGCGGATTTTAGCCAAATCCAACCGTTCCAATGCCGGCGCATTTTTCGAGATAAAGTACTCATCAAGCGGTTTAGCTTTCAGATTCATCGCTTGTAGTTTTTCAGCCATCATCGGCGTTTTCTCAAACACCCATTGCGTTCCATGAAGGATTCCTTCCTGGATTCCCTTTGAGCACAACCAGTCCTTTGCACGTTTACTTTTTTCAATATAATGTTCGACCATTTCCTTTCGATGTTTCACAAACATTCCATTTTCAATGAAGAGCGTAAATGTCTTTTGCATCATCACATTCGAATCATAGTCCATCCATTGCTTCCGTTTCGCAAAAGATTCAACTAACTCTTTTGGCAACACTACAATTCCAATTTTCAAAGCTGAGAATAAAATTGAAGAGAAAGATTTAACGTAGATAACGCGTCCATCCATATCATAATAATGAAGCGGCGTCGCATTCCCTTCGACAAAGTCCGCCATATAGTCGTCTTCGATAATATAGACTGAGTACTTGCTTGCTAGTTCCACAATTTTTTTCTTTGTGGCTTCGCTGTAACTTCCACCTAGCGGATTATGAAACCTGGAAATCGTATAGAATAACGAAAAATCTCCACTCGCAAATAATTCTTCTAATCGGGTTAAGTCAATCTCACCATCTATCTGTCGTTCAATGGTTTCGTACGGAATATTCAAGTGCTTCACCAGCTCATTCATTCGTGCATAAGTTGGTTGCTCTAGCAATACTTTTTTTCCTTGAATCAGTTGCAATAAAATATAGAGTGCTTGTTGCGTCCCAGTTGTTATGACTAGTTGTTCCTTTGCAGCATACACCCCATACTCTTCTAAAATAGGCATTAACGCCTGAATCAATTCATCCATCCCAGAAGCTTGTTCTTTTTTGGTTAGCTTTAAATCTTGTGCACTGGCAAGCGATTGATTAAAGCAGATGCGCAAGTCCTCAATCGGAAGTTGTGAATAATCTTCCTCGGATTCTTCCAATTGCTTTGCTTCTGAATTCTTTAATACATAATAGCCACTTTTTTCGACCGCATAAATAAAACTTTCATCTTTTAAACTACGCAAGGCTCGTTGTACCGTATCCT
>CALCML010000156.1 GCA_937967765.1 uncultured Carnobacterium sp. | reverse complement strand
GGGGAAATGAATGCACCTGGAAACTGGGTACAAAAGAATCTTGGAATTACTGGCGACTCTGTAGAAGCGTACTATAATGATACGATGAAGGGTGGAGACAATATCGGAGACCCTAAACTCGTTCATTTAATGGCAGAAAAAGCCTTAGAATCTGCAGAATGGTTACGAGATGACGTACACGTTGAATTCCTATCAGACCAATTATTCCAATTCGGTGGGCACTCATTTAAACGTGCATTGATTCCTAAGGGCCATACTGGTGCGGAATTAGTGTCTAAATTAAAAGCAAAAGCAGAAGAACTGGGCGTTAAAATCTTCTTGAATGTGAAAGCAGAAGAATTAATCCAAGATGCAAATGGTCGTGTGACAGGTGTGAAAGCTACTGACAAGACGAAGAAAGAAGTAAAATTCCTTGCGAACAATGGGGTTGTATTAACAACAGGTGGTTTCGGTTCAAATGTAGAAATGCGTAAACAATACAACAAAGAATATGATGAACGTTATAAATCAACAGATACTGTCGGTACAACAGGGGATGGTATTGTAATGGCTCAAAAAGTTGGAGCGCAATTACAAAATATGGAATACATCCAAACATACCCAATCGCAAATCCGAAGACTGGTATGATTTCACTATTAGCCGATACTCGTTTTGATGGAGCGATTCTTGTCAACCAAGAAGGAAAACGTTTCGTGGAAGAATTAGACCGTCGTGACGTGATTTCAAAAGCAATCCTAGCACAAACAGGAGGCTATGCTTACCAAATCTGGAACGATAAAATTGATGCGATTTCGAAGACAAAGGAAGCTCACAAATCTGAATATGATGAATTAATTCGTGAAGGTTTATTAGTGAAAGCTGATACGATTGAAGAAGCTGCGAAATTTTTCGATATTGATGTCAAAAACTTGAAAGAAACAATCGCAAAAGTAAATGAATATGCGAAGACTAAAGACGACAAAGATTTCCATCACCGTGGTGGATTAGTCTCTCTAGAAGAAGGTCCTTATTATATTGAAAAAGCCGTTCCTTCTGTTCACCATACAATGGGTGGGGTTGTTATCAACGAAAAAACAGAAGTGTTAAATGAAAAAGGCGAACCAATTCCTGGATTATACGCTGCTGGTGAATTAACAGGGGTTATCCAAGGGAAGAACCGTCTTGGAGGAAATGCGATTACGGATATTATCACATTCGGACGTATTGCCGGTAAAGAAGTCGGAAGTAAATAAGCTAGTAATGGATCGTGCAGTTGAACTTTTCCAGTTCGCTGCACGATTTTTTTCGCCGTATATCTTCCTTTTTAGTCGTGAAAGCGGTACAATAGACACATACGACTTT
>CALCML010000155.1 GCA_937967765.1 uncultured Carnobacterium sp. | reverse complement strand
AGGTGAGTGAATGATTCAAGAGTGGTTAAAAAAGAGCGAGAGTATTCCGCGTAAACATGGATTGTACCGCATGGAGGCTATCCTTAGTGCACTTGGAAATCCAGAACGTGGGTTGAAGAGTATTCATATTGCGGGGACGAATGGAAAAGGGTCCACTGCAGCGATGGTGACAGCCTTTGCAAAAGCGCATGGATTGCGAGTAGGGACATTCACTTCACCACATATGGACAGTATTAGGGAACGGATTCAGCTAGACGGAGTGCCTCTTGAAGAAGAACCGTTCTGGCAAGCCGCATCGGTCATAAGAGAAGTGGAAATCCGCTTATTCGAAGAGTGGGGAGCCTTTAACTATTTTGAGATTTTAACGGCGATGATGTTTGTCGTCTTTCAACAGGAAGCTGTCGACCTTGCAATTATTGAGGTCGGGATTGGAGGTCTTCTCGATAATACGAATGTCGGCCATCCACTCGTCAGTGTCATTACGACGATTGGGTTGGACCATCAAGACTTACTCGGAAGTACGTTGGAAGAAATCACTGCGCAAAAAGCAGGGATTATTAAGGCTGGGCAACAAGTGGTCGTCGGACCAGTCACGCGTGAATGTATGGATGTGATACGTAGTACCGCTAGTAAACAAGGTGCAACTGTTCAGGCTTTTGGGGAAGATTTTTCACTAGTAGAAGATTCGTATCAAGATGCAGTATTCACGATTTCGCTGAAGCAGTTAGCCCTTAAAGGAGCCTTCCAAAAGGAAAATGCGACCGTTGCGATTCGAGCATTTCGCTCTTGGATGGAAGCTACGGATAGAAGTGTGCAGGCCGAATTCATCGAGGCGGCCCTACGAGTTGTTTCCTGGCCAGGACGCATGGAAGTGTTGCAAACGACACCGCTTGTGATCATTGACGGAGCCCATAATTTACCAGCCATCGAGCGACTCGTTCAAAACATGACGGCTCGTGTTGGCAAGAAACAGACGCTGTTATTTAGCGCGCTCACTCGAAAAGATAGTCAACAGATGCTTCTAAGATTGCAGGAAGCTCTTCCTGACGTGAACATCATTTTAACGAGTTTCCATCCTTCTAGAGGCCTGTCGATTGCTAGAAGTGATGTCGAAGCGTACTTGGATTCTCGCAAGATTTCCTATGAAGAAAGCTTTGAAGACGTCATCGACCGTTTTGCCAGCTCAACAGACGACAAGAGCGAATTATGGGTGACGGGCTCATTGTATTTTATTGCCGAAGTTCGACATTGGTGGAAGAACCGTAAGCCCAAAGAAGAATAGACATCGTAACTCTTTGTAGAGAAAACAAAGAGGAAGTGTCACAATGATTGAATCAAAATTATTAGAAGTACCTTTAAGCGCTATGCCACGAGAACGCCTCGAACGGTATGGCGCTAAAGTGCTTGAAACGCATGAATTACTCGCGATATTACTGCGAACAGGTTCCAAGGATTTAAACGTCTTGCAGCTAGCGGTCGTAGTCTTAAACACCTTCGAGGACTTGCACTCACTGAAGATGGCGAGCTTGGACGAACTCATGCATATTAATGGCATCGGGCGCACCAAGGCGATTGAACTAAAGGCAGCGATGGAACTGGGAGTGCGCTTAAGCAATGCTGCGCAAATGAAACTCGGGAAGATTACATCCTCCAAGATGGCCGGCCAGTGGATTGTGCAGGAGTTGAAGGATGCCTATCAGGAACATCTCGTCGCCTTGTATTTGAACACGAAAAACGAGATTATCAAGAAGAAAATGATCTTCATCGGTGGGCTGAACAGTGCAGTGGCGCATCCTAGAGAAATCTTCCGGGAGGCAGTACGGTTTTCGGCGGCACGCGTCATCATTGGCCATAATCATCCGAGCGGAAACCCTGAACCCTCCCAGGCGGATATCGATTTTACACGTCGCTTGATGGAGTGCGGTGAACTCATGGGCATCGAGCTTCTAGATCATTTTGTAGTCGGAGGAGAGGAGTATATTTCTTTAAAAGAATTCGGGGCTTTTTAAAAACGGTCAAAAGAATGTGAAAAGTTGAATTTTGAAAAAGATGAAAGCAGATTGTTTTCGATTTTCACGAAAAATATTATTGAAAATTAACGAAATGATTCGGAAAAAACGCACAAAACGGCATTTGTTCCACTTAATTCTCAGTGAAATCGGAAATACTCTTGTAAATTTGTCTGTGAGATGTTATACTTATGATGTGTTTTTGTTAGGTATAGAAATTGTGTAAGGTATTACTCCTTTCGAACCATTAGCAAGAATATGAATAACAAGTGCTATGGCACAAGGAGGAAATGTTCATGGAACAAGGTACAGTAAAATGGTTTAACTCAGAAAAAGGTTTTGGGTTTATCGAACGTGAAGGTGGAAACGATGTATTCGTACACTTCTCAGCAATCCAATCAGAAGGATTCAAAACATTAGAAGAAGGACAAGCAGTTCAATTCGATGTTGAAGAAGGCGCTCGTGGACCACAAGCAGCTAACGTAGTTAAACTATAATTAGTATTAACTTTGACACCACCGGTTTTCCGGTGGTTTTTTTGTGCGCAAAAATAGAAAAGGATAAGCCGAAAATGAACAAATTTGGCCATGTGAAGTGCACCCCAAAAGTTAGACAGAAAATCTAACTTTTGGGGTGCTTTTTTAT
>CALCML010000154.1 GCA_937967765.1 uncultured Carnobacterium sp. | reverse complement strand
TAGATGGGAAGTGACGTTTTTGCGCCAATGTTGCATCTAATCCCCAGAATACTTTCGCTACACGTAATGTATTTTGTGTAACTGGTTCTGATGTATCTCCCCCTGGAGGTGATACGGCACCGATTGCTGTGATTGTACCTTCACGGCCATCGCTACCTAATGTTTCAACACGTCCTGCACGTTCGTAGTATTCTGCGATACGGCTTCCTAAGTATGCTGGGTACCCTTCGTCCCCTGGCATTTCTTCTAGACGTCCAGACATTTCACGAAGCGCTTCTGCCCAACGTGATGTTGAGTCTGCCATGATGGCTACGTTATATCCCATATCACGGAAGTATTCCGCAATTGTGATACCTGTGTAAATAGACGCTTCACGAGCCGCTACTGGCATGTTCGAAGTGTTGGCGATTAAAATTGTACGTTCCATGATGGATTCACCTGTTGTTGGGTCAATCAATTCAGGGAATTCGTTCAATACGTCTGTCATTTCGTTTCCACGTTCCCCACAACCTACGTATACTACGATATCCACGTCAGCCCATTTTGCAATTTGGTGTTGCACCACTGTTTTACCAGCTCCGAATGGTCCCGGTACAGCTGCTGCTCCCCCTTTTGTTACTGGGAAGAAAGTATCGATAACACGTTGTCCTGTTAACATTGGAACTTCAGTGTTTTTCTTTACTTTATATGGACGACCACGACGTACTGGCCAACGTTGGATTAAGTTGAAATCACGTACGCCTGATTCTGTTTCGATTTGGTACACTGTATCTTCAATTTTGAAGTTTCCAGCTTCCACTTTTACTAATTTACCTTTCACACCATAAGGCACCATGATTTTATGTTGTACAACTTTTGTTTCTTGTACATAACCGATAATGTCTCCGGCTTCGACTTCTTGACCAACAGTTGCAGTAGGAACGAATTCCCACTCTTTTTCACGGTCAAGTGGATCCACGTTTGTTCCGCGGACTAAGAAGTCACTTTGTGATACTTCTTTAAATTTATTGAGGGGACGTTGAATCCCATCAAACATTTGAGATACAATCCCTGGCGCCAATTCAACAGATAATGCTTCCCCTGTTGTTTCGACGGGTTCTCCTGGTCCAATTCCTGAAGTTTCTTCATATACTTGAATGGATGCAATATCTTTACGCATTTCGATGATTTCACCGATAAGGCCTAGATGACCTACACGACAAATATCTTGAATATTCGCATCTTCCATTCCTTCAGCAGTCACAAGAGGACCTGATACTTTTACGATTCTTCCGATCTTCACTGAGGTACCTCCCTTAGTTTCGTGTATTGGTTGGTTATAAGATGTTTTGTCCAACCGCTTTTTCTACATTTTCTTGAATTCTTGATTTTCCAATTCCTAAAGACCCTTTATGGTTCGGAATGAGGATGATGGCTGGTGAAATTTCCGCATCATAACGACGAATCGTTTCCGGAATTTGACTAGCAATAGCTTCCGTTACATAAATGATGCCGACTTCATCTTCAGCAAGTTCATCAATCATCTTGCGTGCCGTTTGCGCTTCGTGGCAAGGGAACACGTTAAATCCTAAAATTTTAAAAGGAAGGATGGAATCTTTGTCGCCAACTACGGCAATTTTATGAGACATAAACTGGTCGCATCCTTTCTCTTAATTGTTCTTCTGTAAACTCATTGTCCACACCTACAAGTAATAGACGGAGGTTTTTAACTTCCATCTCAAGCGCATGAATATACGCAAGACTTGGCAAGGGTCCAAATGGTTCAAAAGTCGCTTCTTCTAGAATTTGATGAATCAATTCTTCTTTTAATAATTCCAATGCAAAGACTGGATGTTCTTCCTGTTCTAAAATCGCAACAAACTTGTCATAGTATGGAACATGACGATAAAGCTCAACAAGAGCCTCTGTGCCCTTTTCAAGCACTTCGTCGATTAATAACGTCTTATCTACAGTACCTTCGCTAGACAATACCCCAATTAAGAATGAGCGTGATTGTTTTTGCTTTGTGGCACGAATTAACGTCGTGATATTTTCCATATCAATCATAATGTTCACGATTTGATGGATGACCTCTTGATTCATTGTACGGTCGATGAGTCGAAGATGTTTGAAATAGTAGCGATCCATAAATACATCGGCTGCTTCTAGGCGACCAAAGTTTTCAAAATCGGCATACGCTTCACGAACCCCTTCAATCATGATATCTGGTACATCAAGTGAATCTTGAGTTTCGACTAATTGATTTAATGTATCGAGAGAATAACGTCCTAACGGTACACATAAATGTTTTAAGTCTTTTCCAGAGAACTTCGATTTTAGAAGAACTTTTAAATTATGGTAAGTGTAACGAATCGAGAATACATCAAGGAGTGATGCATCTGGAATGAGTTCTAATACCTCATCATAGTTGCGTTTCAAATGGGCATCTAGGACTGGGTCGAACTGTCTTGATTCGAGAACTTCTTGTACATCTACCTCATAACTTGTCTTTTGCAAGGCTTCTAATGCTTGTTGTAAGGATTTAGATACGAGAATCCCATTCAATTGTTCCTTGGACAGTAATTGCTGTTCAAGAATACGAACGGTCGTATTCACTCCTGAATAGGCTAAATCATTCATTCCATCCCTCCTTACCCAATGAATGCTTTTCTAGCTAAGATAGGTGAATATTCTTCTTTTAAATCTTCAATTAATGCTTCGAATAAATAGTTATATTCGATACCTTCTTGTTTCAACACAAATCCCGCTTTCTTTGGAAGTGTTGCTTCGTCAATGTGGACAAAGGCAAATTGCGAAGTTAATGCATGTTTGTCTTCATCGCTCAAACGAGAAACGGTTTGTTCTCCAAAAGTAAGTGTTGTTTGTTGCTGTTTTGGTAATTTGCGAATAGCTGACTCGATAAAGAGACGTAATGTTTCCCCGCTCCAGGTAGACATTACTTGTAGAACGTCCTCAAATACACTTTCAAGAAGTTCACGTTTGACGCGCAAGACTTCTTTTTTACTTGCGTTCAAAATAGTCTGTTGCTCTTTTTCGTATTGTGATTTTGCTTCTTGTTTTAATGCCGTTTTCTTCGCCATTTCTTGTTGCGAATATTGTGCATTCATTTGATTGATGCGTTCTTCTTGTTCTTTAGTAGCAACCTCAATTCGCTGCTTTGATTCTTTTTCTAAATCCGCTAGAATAAGTTGTTTTAGTTGCTCTAAATCTTTCAAGAATACCCCTCCTCTTAACCTTTGTTAATGATAATTAAGATAGAAGCAAGTAATCCTAAGATTGCGTAAGTTTCAACCATTGCGGCAAAGATAATCCCTTTAGTAGATTCTTCAGGTTTTTTCGCTAAGATTTGTACACCTGCTGCTGCTACTTTACCTTGGGCAATCCCTGAGAATAAACCAGTGAATGCGATTGGTAAAGCTGCCATGAATAAGTATAAACCAGCTGCTAAAGTCATTGAAGCTGACATGTTAATCATGATGAAGAAGGCAACGATGAATCCGTAGATCCCTTGTGTACCAGGTAATAGTTGTAAGATTAATGCTTGAACGAATTTTTCAGGTTGTTCTTTAATTAAGGCAGCAGCTGCTTCACCGGCAATCCCTACCCCTTTTGATGATCCAATCCCTGAGAAGATAATGGCAATTGCCATCCCTAGAGCAGCAAAGATTTGCCCTCCACCATTTTCAGCGAAAAATGTTAACCAGTTTGTCATAATTATATTTCCTCCATTTATTCTGATTTCTGTTGTTTAATATCAACGTATTTTTCATATGTTTTGAACGGTTTTAATGCGCGTCCGCCGCCGTCGTAGAATTTACCAAAGAATTCAACGAACTGTAGACGTAAGCCGTGAACGTAAGCTCCAAGGAATGAAAGGAAAATATTCAATCCTTGTAGGGCTACGATTAAGAAGATACCTGCTGTGAAACGTGCAACTGGTGGAAGGAATCCTACCAACATATTGAACGCACTCGCGATACTTCCCCCTGATACAGCTAGCGCCATTAAACGCGTGTAACTCACGACGTCTGCTACGTATCCACTAATTCCGTACAAGTTATATAGACCGCTCGCTAAACCGCCCCACTTGTTTTCGCTCGATAGGACAGTTACGACTACAATCGCAACGGCTGCGATAATCGCAATCGATGAACCGATTGTCGCAATCCAAGAAATATTGAGTACCATTGAGCCTAAAACATAAAGAATGATTCCCGTAATAATCGCTAACCATCCTAGATGACTCGTATAGGCATCAACATAAGCTTTTTTCTTTAGATTTGAGTAAGCCCCAAGTGATAAGCCGACCATAATTTGAATAACCCCGAAGATAATCGATAAGATCATAATCGTAATGAGGTCTTTTGAAAGTGATAGTGGCTGGAATGGTAAATCCGCACCGAATGCTGATCCAAATACAATCCCCCAGATCATAACCGGGTAGCTTAATAAGTGGAAGAACTTCAAGTTGCGGTTCATTCCTTTATCAAAATGGAAGAACTTCAACATAATGAATGTTCCCAACCAGAGAAGCGCTCCGTATCCTAAGTCCGCTGCCATCATCCCGAAGAAGACGAGATAGAATGGTGCTGTATAAGGCGTTGGGTCTAATTCTCCGTATTTTGGTAATCCATACATTTCTGTTAGATTTTCGAATGGTTGTAAGAAGGCATTGTTTTCTAAAACCGTTGGCACTTCTTCGTATTCCTCTTCAGCAATCTCTAGTGGTAAGAAGACATATTCGCCTTCCCCTAACTTTTCTTTGAGTTGAACTTCAACGTCATCGACTGCTTTTGTAGTTAACCACCCTTGAAGCACGAATACATGTTGACCATTCACCAATTCATTTTTGGCTTGTTCTTTTTGTAATTCGTTATAGGTCACTTCGGCAGAAAGCTGTAACTTGCGAAGAAGGTCTTTTTCTTCTTGTAAGTCCTCTAACACTTTCTTCTTAGCATCCACAACTGCTTGTTGCGCTTTAAGATTTTTCTCCAACTCAACAGAAGGAGCTTCTTCAAACGCGTACCATACAATACTGAAGTGCGCTTTCGCTAACTCTTCTTTAGCAGCTTGTTGTGCTTTTCGTGGATATGTCACCAATAACCCGATTTCTTCACGTGTGTGATACACTTCGTGAACGGAAATCAATTCGCTCTCTTTTAATCCGTCCAAGTACGCATTATCCGTTGCTTGAGGAATCGTCCCCATTTTCGTTTTCGTATATGGATGTTTAAAGATATCTTTCGGATAGAAATCAAGGGCGCTCCACTTACGAAGCAAGACCTCTTTCTCACGAAGTTCTTTTAATTCGTCATCCTTTTTACGAAGCGTGTTACGAATACTTTCGACATGTTCCACTAAGGCATCAGTGTCCCAGTTTTGTACTTCTTTTTGTAATTCAGAAAGTGCAAATTGCTCTCTTGGCGTTTTTAACTTTTGAATTAATGACGGTTGCTTTTGATTTTTTTCGACAAAAGTAATAGCCGCATGAATCCCTTCGAATTTCTGTTGAAGAGCGTTCATTCCCTCTGCATCAGCTTCTTGTAAAGCGATGGAATTTTCGGTAAATAGTTCTTTCGCCTGTTCTAGCGAGGTTACTTCTAAAGATTGTAATTCTTGAATAGCATCCAATAGGTCATTTTGTTTGTCCGTTGGGGCAATCAACATCACCTTATTCATTTTAGCTATTGCCATATCTCTTCAACACCTCCTTCACAGTATCCTGAACTAAATCCTGTTTCAGATGATTGAAACGTTCTTTCAGCGCAGCAATTTCCGCTAATTCGTCTTCTTTCACTTTCGCTTCGAACTCTGCTCTCTTTTGTTGATTTTTTTCTTTCAACTCAGCTTTGTAGACTTCTAACGAATGTTCCATATTCGATTTAGCTTCGTTCACTCGTTGATCTGTCGCAGCATTCGTTTCGGATAATTGTTCCTCGAACTTTTCCTTCAACGCTTTTGCTTCAGACTCAATGGCCAAAACAGAATTTAGAATCTCTTGACTCATGTGACACCTCCAATCCATTCGCTTTCACGAATAGTAAAATGCTTTTCTTTACTATTATAAACTTTATTTTGCTTTCATTCAAACGTTAATTTCCCATAATCTCGGGCAAACTCAAACTTTATAAATAGGAAGAAACACATCTTTTTTTGAAAAACTTTTTCTTTTCTATTGCATTTTAGAACATTTGTTCGTATAATAAATATGCAAACAAATGTTCGGAGGTATCGAAAATGGAACAACGCAAATCAACATTTACATCATTTATCAAACCATTCATTAATAAACTACAAGTCTCTCAAGAAGAATATGAAGAAAGAGATGTGTTCTTTAAACCAACTGTCATGCCACTGATCGACGTGTTAGAACAAATCCACCACAGCTTCTACTTCAAGAAACCAATCGTACTCCACTTCGAGAAATACGATAACGCTGGGAATCTAGTAACCTTCACAAAAAACGGTATGATTAAGAGCCCTATTCAAATGAATAATCACTTTGTGTTCTTAGAACAAGAATCAAACATCACTCACATCTTGAATGTGGAGCAAATCGTTGCTTGCATGGAATTAGATTAAACCTGCGATTACCAAATATGGTAATGTTTTTTTAACTATCAAATTCAGTCAAGGCTAAAAAGTCCAAATATGGACATGTCCATATTTGGACTTTTTCGATTAAGACAATATAAAAAATGCACTCACAAATGCTATTGTGAGTGCATTTTTTCTAATTAATAACTATAAAATAGGTGCAAAAAGTCTTGCGAATTTCTGTTTAAATCTCTTCCAGCGGTCTTGTTTTTCGAAGTATTTTTCATTTGCGATGGTACAGTTTTTTAAGTCATTGACGAATTCCTCTTCGACTTGTTTAGCGAACTGTTCGTTATAAACGAAGGCATTCACTTCGAAGTTTAAGCGGAAACTTCTCATATCGAAATTCGAAGTCCCAACGGTTGCCATTTCACCATCAACGACCATTGTTTTAGCATGAAGGAATCCTTTTTGATACACGTAAATCTTCACGCCTGATTTCAATAATTGGCTTGAATA
>CALCML010000153.1 GCA_937967765.1 uncultured Carnobacterium sp. | reverse complement strand
TTCTGGCAAGGATTACCACAATAAACAAGAAAGTCTCTTCAAAAAAAGAAGAGACCGTAAATTAAATTCTATTGAGGAACGACACAAACAACTTCTGGTGCGTAGAAATCCTTTTGAAGGAGTGTGAGTTGACCACTTTCTAAGTCACGTTTGAATAGCGTTAAGTTGTCTGATTCTTGGTGGCCTACAACGATATAAGTTTCGTCGTTGCTTAGATTGAAATCACGAGGGACCGAACCATAGCTATCAACAGTTTGTACGAGTGTGAGTAATCCGCTTTTTGAATCTACTGAGAATGTGTATAATGCGTCGAATCCACGGTTTGAAGCGTAGAGGAATCGTCCATCTCGAGTGATGCGGATGGCGCCACCCCAAGCTTGTTGATCTTCAGTAGTTAATGCAATTTTATCTAGGTTTGTAAAAGTTCCGTTTTCTTTATTGTAAGAAAGAACTTCTACAGTCGCATCGAGTTCGCAAATCAGATAAGCAATAGGAAGTGTTGGATGAAAGGCTAGGTGACGAGGACCACTTCCGGCTTTCGTTTTATATTGGGCCACTTCTTCTAATCCTTCTTCTGTACGTTTGTAAGTAAACACCGTATCAATCCCGAGGTCACAAACGACAATCCATTTTTCGTCTGGTGTGTAATCGGTATAGTGGACATGTGGTGAAGTTTGATTTGCGTGAACGCTAGATCCTGTATGGACTTTCTTATCGACTGAAGTAATTGATTTTGCCGCTTTATCGTAGTGATATAATTCAACAAATCCTCCGTGATAATTGGCGGTGAGCACATCTCCTGTTTTTTCGTTATAACGAATATAACAAGGAACGGCTTGTTGATCATTGTAGCTTGCTAAGGGAGCTAATGGTGAAACTCGTGCATTATTTGCTGAAATTCCGCAGAGTTCTTCTCCTTTTCCAACGGCGAATAATAATTGGTTGTTCTTTGAGTAAGAAAGATACGTTGGATTATCGATAGTTGCTTCTAAAGTAAGGGCTTCTAGTTGCTCAGTTTCTTTGTTAAGAGTGACAGAGTAGACTCCTTTACTAACACGTTTTGTATAGGTTCCTAAATAAAATTTTTCATTCATACGATTCCC
>CALCML010000152.1 GCA_937967765.1 uncultured Carnobacterium sp. | reverse complement strand
ACCAATTATTACGTATTGAAGATCAATTAGGTGACTTAGCTGTTTACCAAGGTCTATCAGCGTTCTACAACTTGAAAAACAAATAATTCCTAGGAATTAGGGAGGGGAAGCAGATTTGCTTCCCCTCCTTTTTTGTGCAAAAATTGAAGGCTTCAACTGAAGGTTGAAAGGATAAGAAACAGCGCTTGTTTTATATAGAGTAACTATTTAATGAGGTGGTTTGAAAAATGATAACCTGATTGATAGCCGTTTGGACATAGTGGATTTTGTGATGGGGCACCGCCTCGAGCCTAAGGTCTCTCGGTCTTCGAAGCTTCAAAGAGGGAGTAGCGAAACCATTCGTAACTCCCTCTAATTCACATTCGATGCTTTTTCCCATCACTCATTCCACTATAACGGCTACCTTCGGTTATCATTTTTCAATGCAATTCAATCATTCTTTCTCTAAAACAAGCGCTGTTTCTTATCCTTGGTTGTGAAACGAGGCAATTTTTGCGGAGAAAAGGGGGAGAGATAGAGAGAAGGAGAGGTTGTTAGAAAAAGACAGCAAAATAATTATCAATCAGGTTATCATTTTTCAAACTGTACGAAAGACAGCAAAATAGTTATAGTATAGAACAAGAAAGGGAAAGCCAGGAAACGATTTTCGGTGTAAACTAATTATGAAAGCGAAATCATAATGAACGGAGGGATTTTGATGAAAGTCGCGGTTGGTATTGATATTGGGGGAACGAAGGTAGCGGTTGCGTTGATTAACGAGAATGGGGAGATCGTTAGTCGTTCTCAAAGCCCAAGCCAAACAGCGAGTGCCGAAAGTTTGTATCAGGGTGTGGTCCAACTGGTGGATAAAGTGCTCAATGATAATGATTTACGCATTCAAGATACGTATGGGATTGGTGTTGGATTACCAGGAAAGGTAGATGTGGAAAACGGGGTAGCGATTTTCCAAAATAATATACCTTGGGCTAATTTTCCAATTGTAGAAAGATTGAAGGAAACGTACGGAGACATACCGGTGAAAATCGATAATGACGTAAAAGTAGCGGCTTATGCGGAATATCGAATGCTCAATCTAAAACCTACAGATATGTTTGGATACGTAACGGTATCAACAGGAATCGCAGCCACCAACATCGTCAACAATACAATCTTACGCGGGGAAGGGTTCTCAGGCGAAATTGGGTTTGTCAAAGTGCCTTACTTTGAATGTCTCGAAGCGTTAGAAGTGGCTTGTTCGGGAGTCGGAATCGAGCGCACAGGACGCGAAATTTACGAAGACGAGACATTGACAACGAAAGACGTCTTTGATAAATGGCGCAATGGTGAGGAAGCGGCTTGCCGTATCATCGAAGAAACAGCTATGGGATTAGCAAGTGTTCTTCATGGAATGGTCTGCTTACTAGATCCAAAAACCATTGTGTTCGGAGGTAGTGTTTCAAACTACAACCCAGACTTTATAGAACTCGTAAAAGAAGAGTTAGCAGAACTCCTTCATCACGAACAAAAACATATTCTGGAGCATATCCAAGCATCAACCATTAAGGGGGATAATGGAATCATTGGTGCCGGCCTGCTCGTTATAGAATAGCAAACGATAGAAAATGCTAGGATTGTCCTAGCGTTTTTTATTTTTTGCACCTTTTCCCTTCAGCGATGGGAGATAAACTATTTTTGATTGATTCATTATGGAATAAGGTTATCAATTATCGAAAAAAACATCAGTTTATTGAAAGAATAGTGGGGGAATACATTAAATGCGAATTAGCGGGAGTAGGAAGATAGTCCTTACTCCCGCTTTGAGGCTTTAAAGGTGAGAGACCTAAAGGCTCGAACCGGTGTCCCACTATGACTCTTTCAATAATAAAACTGATGTTTTAAAGATAATCAAAAAGTATTCTGTTAAGATTGTCGCAAGCATTAACTAGCCTACTTCTCTTTGCGATGGGAGATAAACTAAGAAAAGTTTACTTATACATAAAGAAAAAAGAGTCCCTCGGACTTTATAATGACATTAATGGCGGTTGCAACCGATGTGAATTACAGATTCTTGAAGAGAATTCTTCTAGAATCTGTTTGAAGCTCGGTAGGGTTGAGACTGTGGCTCAACCCGGTGTAGCCTTTTAAGTCATTATAATAACGTCCGAGAGGACTCTTTTGATTTTATTTTAGAAAGTAAGCAGATAACTTTTCTTGGTTTATCTCACTAAGCCAACCGCTTTTTCCATCTTGCGTAGCGTCTTATTCGCTACATAATTCGCTTTCTTCGCACCCTCATCAAGAATCTCATCTAGCTTATCAGATTTTAATAGCTCATAATAACGTTCTTGAATTGGTTCCATAACAGCGATAATGGCATCCGCTAATTCTTCTTTAAATTGGCCATAACCAACGCCTTTGAAGCGTTCCACGAGTGATTCAATACTTTCGCCAGAGAAAGCAGAGAAGATGGTTAATAGGTTTGATACTCCAGGTTTTTCAGCTGGGTCGAATTCAATCACGCCGCTAGAATCTGTCACAGCGCTCTTGATTTTCTTGCGAATCACAGAAGGCTCGTCAAGCATGCTGATGTATTCTTTCACGTTGGCATCTGATTTACTCATTTTCTTCGTTGGTGTTTGTAAGCTCATCACACGCGCGCCAGCTTTTGGAATAAATGGTTCTGGCATTACAAGTAGTTTGTTGCCATTTCCGTAGCGGCTGTTGAAACGTTCTACGAAGTCACGTGTTAATTCCATATGTTGTTTTTGGTCTTCTCCAACAGGAACTACTT
>CALCML010000151.1 GCA_937967765.1 uncultured Carnobacterium sp. | reverse complement strand
CACGTATAATATCAACAAGAAAACGCATTACTGTTAAAGGAGTGTAATATGAAAAAAATCGCAGCCAAGGTATTCTTGATTAGCGCTGGTTTCTTATTTTTAGGAGCTTGCGGTAATACAAAGAAAAGTGCCGAATCTACTGTTCAAGAAGTACAAGATACCTTACCTGTTGTCGTTCAACAATTAAATGACATTCAAGCGTTAGAAAATTCGTTACAATCTGATTGGGAAGCGGATATCCATGAAGATTACACGATGGCTAACTATGCTAAGAAAACGGGTAAAGTATTCACCAATATTCAAGAACGTCAGCAATTGTTGAAGTCTATGCAAAAATCTCTCAAAGTATTAGCAGATGATGCGACTAGACTAAGTAATTTGAAGGATAAAGACCTCCCTTCTGCCGAGATTCAAATTGTAGTTTCTAATCTTCAATCTATTGTTTCTAAGTTAAAAAACTACTCTGAAATGTCTCAAAAACAATTAGAAAAGGAAGCTGAGTTCTTCGTCAGCATTTCTGGAGGCAAACAAACAAACGATGAATTAAGAGCGTTAATTATTGGAGTGAATAACTCTGCTAATGAGCGTCAACAAATTATCGAAGAGATTAATTCTCCTATCAGTGAGTTAGATCGTCCAATTCGAATTCTAAAAGCTCGTTTAGCGAATAACGGAAAGGGTGAGTAAGCATTATGAAGAAAAAGACTATATTAACAAGTGTTCTCGCTGTTGCTTCCGTTAGTTCTCTACTCGCTTTCTATCCAATCGCAAACGCACAAGATGCTGCTGATAGTAAATTGAATTTAAGAACAAATAGTTTGCTTAGAATGCCTGCAAATATTCCGCAAGAACATATTTATGATTCAGGTATTTCTATTCCATACCCTGAAGACGGTGTTAAAGGCGTGTATTTACAAGCTTTCCGTGCAAAAGGACAAGACTTAGAAAACATGATTCAATTCGTGAAGTCTACTCCAATTAACTCACTAGTTATCGATGTACGTGATGGTTATGGACAAATTACCATGCCTCTTGATACAGATAATGCATTAGTTAAAAAACATACTGTCAATGAAGTGACGGATACGACTGCTCTTCTAAAACGACTAGAGCAAGAACAAATCTATCCAATTGCGCGTATTGTATGTTTTGGAGACCGTTACGTTCCAAAGGAAAACCCTGAGCGTTCATTCAGAAATGCATTAGGCCAACTGTGGTATACGGATGACGGTGAAACATTCTTAAATCCATTCCTTAAAGAAAACTGGGAATATATTGCTGAAATCGCAATCGGTGCTGCTAAAGCTGGATTTAAAGATATTCAGTTAGACTACGTTCGTTTCCCTCTTGGATTCGAGACAGTATCTGATGACTTAGTATTTGATAAAGGTGACTATGCTCACATTAAAAACGATGATGAAGCTCGTATCGCAGCTATCACTGACTTTGTAGCGTTCATTCGTGAAAAATTACAACCATATGGTGTTCATCTTTCAGCGGATATTTTAGCGCATGCGATTACTGAATCAAAAATCGGTGGTATTGGACAAAAATTTGTTAACATCGCGGATAAAGTAGATGTAATCTCTCCGATGATTTTCCCAAGTCACTGGGTTAATTATGCGCTTGATGTAAAAGATCCAGATAAAGATCCTTACGAAATCGTGAAACGATATATGGTGATTGAAAAAGATTACGTAAAAACATTAAACCCTTCTCCAATCTCAAGACCTTGGATTCAAGCCTTCACAGCTGACTTCCTTGGCGAAGGAAATTATCAGCTCTATACTGCTGATGTAATTAGTGAAGAAATTCAAGCCTTGAAAGAAGCAGGTGTAACAGAATATCTCCTCTGGAATGCAGCTTCTCAATATTCAACTGAAATTAAATTCTAATCAAAAAGGACTTCCAAAATCATTTGGAAGTCCTTTTTCTATATCTTGTTTATTGTTACGTTAATGAACTATAGTCAAAGTTTGTTAAAACCACTTTTACTTCTTGATCATTATCTCCTAGGAGAGCTGAACCATTACTTGTACGATCCACAAGTGTTAAATCCATTGGTCTAACAACTTTAGTTTCGCCGTTTCCAGCAACAATCGTATATTCGTTCGTTGAAGTAATTTCTCCATCTAAAAATACGACGCGATGCGGTTTAGTTTTCAATTCACGAAGAACCATTAACCCACGTTTTGCACGTGTAAGCATTGAGATTTCTAATACATTGAATCGTTTCACACCACCACGTTGTGTTGTAAGAAATGCAGAAACAACTTTATGTTCTAATGAGTAAACCATCGCTCCAGCAACAAAATCTTCTTTACGAAGGTTGATTGCTTTCACACCGCTGGCTACTGTACCAACGACTGGAATTTCGCTTAATTCATAGCGTAAGCCAAATCCGCAGTGCGTTACAATAAATACTTCTAGCCCTTCTGGATTCGTTACAACTACTTTAACAACTTCATCGGTCGTTGTCTTAAGTTTCATCGCATTACTTGTACGAGTCTTGTATCCTCGGTACGTTGTAAACTCATTGAATAATGTTTGTTTCACTAAGCCTTCTTTTGTAAAGAATACAACCGTCCAATTTTTATAAGAGGCATCACTATCTTTAGCTTTCACGAATCCAGTAAGAATGACTTCATTGCTACCTAAAGATATAGACTGGCTTAAGTGGTTTCCAACATCTTTCCATTTCGCTTCTGGAATTTCATGCACTGGTAAGTGTAAGTAATTTCCTTTTGAAGTAAATAGAATTAAGTTGTCTAATGTGGAAGCTTTTTGGCAAAGGATTACTTCATCCCCTTCACGCATTCCGTTTTCTTCTGGAGCGCTTGAAGAAAACGAACGTGGGCTAACACGTTTGTAGTACCCTTGTTTTGTTGCAACAACATACACCTCTTCTTCAGTAACTAACACTTCAGTTTCAATCTTAATCTCTTCAATTTCCGCTTGAATTTGCGTTAAACGAGGAGTTGCATATTTCTTTTTCAAATCTCGCAATTCACTCTTCATCACTTGAAGAAGTGTCTTTTCAGATTTTAAGATGCTTAAAAATGTAGCGATTTGCTCATTTAAATCAAGCTTCTCATTTTGAAGGATTGTTATATCCGTATTCGTTAAACGATATAATTGTAAGCTTACAATCGCTTCGGCTTGAATCATTGTGAAGTCGTATGTCTCTACTAAACGTTCTTTAGCATGTTTCTTATCTTTACTGTTACGGATTAAGGCGATTACTTCATCTAGAATCGATAAAGCCTTCATCAAACCGTCTACGATATGCAGACGATCTTGAGCTTTTTTCAAATCATACTGTGTACGTCTTGTAATCACTTCTTTTTGGAAGTTGATATACGAAGTTAGAATTGTTTTTAATCCTACTTGTAATGGACGGCGTTCATCGATAGCCACCATATTGAAGTTATAATTGACTTGTAAATCTGTATTCTTCAATAAGTAGTTTAGAATTCCTTCCGCATTGGCCTCTTTCTTCAATTCAACAACGATTTGAAGCCCTGTACGGTCAGATTCGTCCCTTACTTCAGCAATACCGTCAATCTTCTTATTCAAGCGAATTTCATCAATCTTCTTCACTAATAAAGCTTTGTTTACTTCATATGGAATCTCAGAAATGATAATTTGCGATTTCCCACCTTTAATAGGTTCAATCTTTGTTTTTGATCGAATAACGACTTTACCGCGACCAGTTCCGTACGCTTGTTCTAACTCTTCAATCCCTTGGATAATGCCTCCTGTTGGGAAATCTGGACCTTTTACAAACTGCATTAGTTCTTTCACAGTCGCTTTAGGATGATCAATCGCATGAATAGTTGCATCAATCACTTCGCCTAAGTTATGCGTTGGAATTTCTGTGGCATACCCAGCTGAAATCCCTGTAGCTCCGTTAACAAGAAGGTTTGGATAACGAGCTGGAAGTACTGTTGGTTCTTCTTCGGTATCATCGAAGTTTAATACGAATTCAACGGTTTGTTTATCTAAATCACGTAATAGTTCTTCTGAAATTTTAGAAAGACGTGCTTCCGTATAACGCATCGCAGCAGCTGGATCTCCGTCCATACTACCGTTATTCCCGTGCATTTCAATTAGCACATCACGAAGCTTCCAATCTTGACTCATACGAACCATTGCTTCATAAACTGAAGAATCTCCGTGTGGGTGGAAATTACCGATTACGTTACCGACAGTCTTAGCTGATTTACGGAATTGTTTATCGCTTGTGTTTCCATCGATAGACATCGCATACAAAATACGACGTTGTACAGGTTTTAAACCATCACGGATATCAGGAAGAGCACGGTCTTGGATAATGTATTTTGAATAACGTCCAAATCGGTCGCCCATTACATCTTCCAGATTCAATTCTTGAATATCTTGAATTTGACTCATACTATTCCTCCTCTCCTAGTAACGACAATTGTTCTACATGATCAATTGTTGCTTCTTTTTTCTTAACTGATGGTTTCTTTTCTTCTTTTTTTGGACTAGCTGTTGTGCTAATAGCATTTACGTCTGATTCTAAAATGCTCTTATCTTCTTCTAAACCAAACTCAACGTGGCGTTCAATCCACTTACGACGAGGTTCAACTTTATTCCCCATCAATGTGCTGACACGACGTTCTGCTTGTGCTTTATCGTCGATCACAACACGAATTAACGTTCTTGTATCTGGGTTCATGGTAGTATCCCATAATTGATCAGCGTTCATTTCCCCAAGACCTTTATAACGTTGTAATAAGTAGCCTTTTCCGACTAATTTAGTTTTCTCTTCAAGTTCTTTTTCTGTCCACGCATACTCAACGACTTGTTTTTTACCAGTTCCTTTAGAAATCTTATATAAAGGTGGTAATGCAAGATATACTTTCCCTGCTTCAATCAATGGTTTCATATAACGATAGAAGAATGTAAGAAGTAAGACTTGAATGTGAGCTCCATCGGTATCCGCATCGGTCATAATAACAATCTTGTCATAGTTACAATCTTCAATCTTGAAGTCACTACCAACACCAGCACCAATCGTATAGATAATTGTATTGATTTCTTCGTTCTTGAGAATATCTGAAATCGATGCTTTTTCTGTATTGATGACTTTACCACGCAATGGAAGAATTGCTTGGAATTTACGGTCACGACCTTGTTTTGCAGAACCACCGGCAGAATCTCCCTCTACTAAGTAAAGCTCGTTCTTTTTAGGATTCTTGCTTTGAGCAGGTGTTAATTTACCAGAAAGCAGTGTTTCCTTCTTCTTGCCCTTCTTACCATTACGGCTTTCTTCGCGGGCCTTACGACTCGCCTCACGTGCTTCACGTGCTTTAATGGCTTTGCGAATTAATTCCTGTGCAATTTCACCATTCTCCGTTAAGAAGAATCCTAATTGCTCAGAAATCGTATTATCCACAATCCCACGTGCAGCAGGTGTTCCTAATTTATCTTTCGTTTGTCCTTCGAATTGTAGGATTTCTTCAGGAATACGAAGCGAAATAATCGCTGTTAATCCTTCACGGACATCGCTACCTTC
>CALCML010000150.1 GCA_937967765.1 uncultured Carnobacterium sp. | reverse complement strand
AAGAACAACTGGATCCAAATATGTCATCAAGTCGAAACTTATTATGTCGCGACCGATTTGACCAACCAGTCTTCTTATTCGAAAACCAATTTGCCCTAAACTGGTTTAAAGATAAACATCCAGAAGTCGAATTAAAAGCATTATTCTAAAAGCAACAATGAAAGCCTCTCTAATCCAAGTGATTAGAGAGGCTTTTCGTATTTTTAAAATTAAGCTTCGTATCCCATTAAGATTCCGCCTTGTTCTGCATAGTAGCTGCAGACACCGCTTGTAGCGATGCTTGATACATCTGCATCTGGGAATTCGCTATGAACGGCTGCTTGAATTAAGCCGCAAATTTCTGGGTTGTTGCAATGGCTAATCACCACGCGACCGCCCTTGTAGCCATTCTTCTTCATTTCAGCCCAAACTGCTTGAACAGCTTTCTTTTGACCTTTTGCTTTGTGAAGAAGGTTTAAGGTTCCTTCTGGAGATGCGTTACCGACTAAGCGGATATTGAGCATTCCAAGTACGGCTCCAACTAATTTATTTAAACGACCATTTTTCACTAAGTTATCGACACGAGCTAGTGCGAATAATAGTTTTGTACTTGCTAAATAATCTTTTAATGCAGCTACGACTTCTTCATAAGAGAGGCCTTGTGCGATGAGTTCATTGGCTTTTTGTACGAAAAGAACCATTTCACCGCTGGCTGAAAGACTATCGAACACTTCGATATTTGTTTCAGGAGCTTCTTCTAATAGCATATTTTTTGCGAGTTGTGCACTGTTTTGGCTTCCTGATAAGCCACCTGTAATTGTAATGGCGATGACATTTTCTGCACCTTTATAAGCTTGAAGGAATGCATCTGGGCTAGGGCAGGCTGAAGCTGTTTGGTCTTTCGTTTGATACATTTCAATCATCATAGCATCGATATCTAGAGAGGCATCATCTGTATAGTGTTTATCACCTACTTGAACTGTTAGCGGTACGTTAATGTACTGTGTATCTGGAGCAAGATTCTCGATTTCGCGTAAATCACAACCAGAATCTGCAATAATTTTCCATTTCATAATGGGTTCTCCTTTAAAAGTTTATTCTATCCAAGAAGTAATATACTTTGATGTTCAAAATAAGTCAAATAATCTACTGCTAAACCGTCGTTTTAGTAGCATTTTAGCGCTTTCTGTAATATTGTAGAAGTGTAAAAATAAAAATAAAAGGAGGAGTTTTATGACTCAAACTATTTCTTTCGGATATGGTTCAAAACCAGCTCAATTTATGGCGAATAAATTAAACCGTCACGGTGTCATTGCGGGTGCTACAGGTACAGGGAAAACTGTAACGTTAAAAGTATTAGCAGAGCAATTAAGTGAAGCAGGAGTTCCAGTATTCTTATCAGATATTAAAGGGGACTTAGCAAGCCTTGCTGAAAAAGGCGAAGTAACTGAGAAGATTGCAGAGCGTTTGGCAAAAGTTCATGTAGAAGACTTCGAACCAAGCTCATATCCTGTTGCTTTCTGGGATGTCTTTGGGGAAAACGGAATTAACATTCGTACAACAATCTCAGAAATGGGTCCAATCTTATTAGCTCAATTATTAGGTTTAAACGAAACTCAAGAAGGTATTTTAAATATTGCGTTTAAAGTAGCGGACGACCAAGGATTATTATTAATCGACATTAAAGACTTACGTGCAATGTTAAATTACGTTGGCGCACATGCTGGAGAATTACGTAACTTATACGGAAATATCGCACAACAATCAATTGGTTCTATTTTACGTAGCTTACTCGTGTTAGAACAACAAGGTGGAGATAAATTCTTCGGTGAACCAGCATTTGAAATCAATGATTTATTCAAACAAGATCAAACAGGTCGCGGAGTTATCAATATTTTAGCGTCTGAAAAATTATTCCAAACACCAAAATTATACGCAACATTCTTACTATGGTTCTTATCAGAATTATACGAAAACTTACCAGAAGTTGGGGACTTAGAGAAACCAAAATTAGTCTTCTTCTTCGATGAAGCACACGTATTATTCGGGCAAAGCAATGCTGCAGTTCAAGAGAAAATCGAATTAATCGTTCGTTTAATCCGTTCTAAAGGAATTAGTATTTTCTTCGTAACACAAAATCCAACAGATATTCCAAATGCCATCGCGAGCCAATTAGGGAACCGCGTGCAACATGGATTACGTGCGTTTACTCCAGCAGAACAAAAGAACGTAAAAGCAGTTGCTGAAACTTTCCGTCAAGAAGATGGACAAGATTTAGTAACAGTGATTACGAACCTTAAAGTAGGGGATGCAGTTGTTTCAACACTTCAAGAAGATGGTTCTCCAAGCTTTGCAGAAGTAGTATCAATTTACCCTCCTAAGAGTAAATTAGATGCAGGTGATCCACTTGTTCGTCAACAACTCATCAATCAATCAGCATTCTACGATAAATACGCAGAAATGTTTGACCGTGAATCTGCTCATGAACAATTAGCAGCATTAGATGAGCAATTCAAACAAGAAAAAGAAGCTGAACTTGCGCAAAAAGAAGCTGAAAAACAAGCAGAATTAGAGCGTAAAGAAGCTGAAAAACAAGAAGCTCTTGCACAAAAAGAAGCTGAAAGACAAGCAAAATTAGAAGAAAAAGAACGCGAACGTGAACAAAAAGAATTGGAACGTCAAGCACGTCAAGCCGCTACAAAACGCGGAGATTCAGCAATGGACCGCTTCACTAAGAACGTTATGTCAAGTGTGGGTCGTGAAGTTGGTCGTGTGATTACACGTGGCGTAATGGGCTTATTCAAAAAATAAGAGGAGGCCAAAAGAATGGCAAATGTTGTGGTATTTTTCGCGCAAGGATTTGAAGAAATTGAAGGCCTTGCAACGGTTGATATTTTAAGAAGAGCGGGTCATACAGTGCATACAGTAGGGCTTGGTAGTGAAGTGATTACAGGGAGTCATCATATTCCAGTAAAAATGGATGATGTACTAGATACATTTTACTGGGCTGATATCGATGCGCTTGTATTACCAGGAGGACTTCCAGGAGCCACTCATCTAAGAGACGATGATTTCCTTATTAAGAAACTGAAAGAGTATTCTAAAAAAGGAAAAATAATCGCAGCCATTTGTGCAGCTCCAATTGCACTTCATCGTGCAGGACTACTAAAGGACAAGAAATATACTTGTTATCCTGGAGTAGAAAAAGACATCAATCAAGGAAGTTATACAGGACATCTCGTTGAAGTCGATGGGAAACTGATTACTGGATGTGGACCAGCGGCAACATTTGAATTTGCCTACACGATCGCAGAAGCGTTAGGCACTGATACAAGTGCTCTTCGTGAAGGAATGCAATATAATAAACTTCTCAAAAAATAAAATTGGTATGAAGACTCGTCTCGAATAGAGGCGGGTCTTCTTTTGTTACAAAAATGTTACAATGTTACAAAATTATTAACTCAAACACTTGCATTTTATCTGGAAATTTGAGAAAATAATTGATGAGAATAAAAAATTAGTACATAGAAATCAGGTAATAATATGCATAAAGAAGAATTGGATGAAGTTGTTGGTCAACTTCGCAAAAAAGGGGTCAGAATTACTCCTCAACGTGTTGCAATGCTTGAATTTTTAGCAAGTGTACACACGCATCCAACGGCTGAAGAAATCTTCAAGGCGTTGACAAAAGAGGATCCACAAGTGAGTGTGGCAACTGTTTATAATAACTTAAATCTATTTATTAAAGAAGGCGTCGTAAAAGAATTGACGTATGGGGATAGCGCGAGTCGCTATGACTTTGATTTAGGACAACATTATCACGCCGTATGCGACGTGTGTGGGAAAGTGGTGGACCTTTATTACCCAGTACTCGAAGACGTTGAAAAAGCTGCAGAACAGCTGACAGGATTTAAAGTAAGAGGACACCGTATGGAAGTGTACGGAGTGTGCCCAGAGTGTCAAAAGAAACAAAAATAGTATTCGATTAAGGGGTATAGGAGTATGGAGAAGGTCATTCAACGAAGAGCCAAAAGTGGCAAAGATGAGCACTCAAAAAAGGAAAATAAATATACACAAGATCCAGAAGACTTCGAAGAAACAGATGTAGTAGAAGAGGAAACTCTTGAGGAACTGGAAGAAAAAGAACTCTTTGGTGGGAAAAAGCCTAAGAAGAAAAGACCTAAGAAAAAAATGAATAAAACAATTTTCTGGGTTATTGGGATTTTAACATTTCTTATTTTGATTTTTGAATTATTAACAATTCACCGCATTATGGCAGATCAGTTCAATGAAGAAGAATTCAAACGTATTATTCAAGTCGAACAAGAAGATGCGAAGAAATATAACGAGAATTTAACCGTGAAAGATGAAACAAAAGGCAATATGGAAGTGCAGGAGTTAATCCCAACAGATGCTTCTGGTAATCCGATTGAAGCCATTGCGACGCAAATGGACGCATTGAAACAAGAGATTCTTGAAAAGTATGCGGGAGCTACTAAGAAGACACTTATCTTCTTCAAGGTGTATCAAACAAAAATCATCTCAAACGTAAACGATATTCACTACTATGTGTCTGTTTATCAACAAAAAGAGAGTGGTTTTGAACAGTTAGAATTTAAAGAGCTCTCACACCAATTAGTATTTGCGGATACATTACAACCATTCGAGATTGCTAAATTATTTAACAATGAACTCGCAGTGTCTAACTTCTTCGTGAAGAAGGCTTTAGATGAAGCAAAAGCAAATGGTTTATCAGACGAGCAAACTGCTAAAGTGACTGCGCAATTTATGGATGGAAACTGGAAGAAGTTAGATGCTTCGATTATCCAAAATGGAGTTCGTGTGAAATATAAAGATGCAAGTGATCAAGATGCAGAATGGACCATTCCATTTACTGAATTATTTGCATACATGAACGAAAACATGATTCCTGAAACAGAAAAAGACAATTACGAAGCGTACCTAGCGACTGTAAAAGAAAAACTAGGGAAGAAGAGAATTGCGCTCTCGTTTGACGATGGCCCTCGTGCTGAGACAACTCCAAAAGTGTTAGAAATCTTGAAGAAATATAACGCGCACGCAACGTTCTATATCGTAGGAAGCCACGTAGAAGGCAATGAATCCATCGTTAAACAAATCGTTGCAGAAGGTCATGAATTAGGAGACCACAGCTACAGTCATCCTTTATTGACGAAGAAATCAGCCAATGAAGTGTATAAAGAGGTTCATACCACTTCTGATTTAATTGCAAAAGCAAGCGGAGGTTTGCGACCAATGAGCTTGCGTCCGCCATATGGTGGGTTTGACAAGATGGTATCAGAACAAGCTGGTATCGCGATTGTAAACTGGTCAATTGATTCCCTTGACTGGAAATATAGAGATGCAGCGAAAGCAATCGAGCATATTAAAGAAACAGCTCATAATGGCGGAATCTTATTAATGCACGATATTCATGAAGAATCTGTTGAAGCTCTTCCAGCTGTTATCGAGTATTTACAAGCGGAAGGCTACGAATTAGTAACGGTCACTGAGTTAATGGCGGATTCACCATTAAAATCAAAT
>CALCML010000149.1 GCA_937967765.1 uncultured Carnobacterium sp. | reverse complement strand
ATTTCGCAAGAGATGGCCAGAAAAGCCTTAACGATTTTTATCGTGTTTACAACACTTATTCTAAGTAGTGTGTTCTTGCTCAGCTTAACGGACCCAGATGCGCCACTGTTATATACTTTATTTGAAACGATCTCAGCGGTATGTACAGTAGGGGTAACGGCGAATTTAACACCAACCTTATCCTTCCTAGGGAAGATTATTATTATGTTGTTGATGTTTATTGGCCGTATCGGACCATTAACCGTTCTATTAAGCTTCTCAAACAGAAAGAACAAAGCGCTCGACATGAAGTATGCGAAAGCACCATTATTAATTGGATAGAAAGTAGGAATTGTGATGAGAAAAACAGTTGGTATTTTAGGACTAGGTGTGTTTGGGATGACGATTGCCAAACAGCTTAGTGAATATGATTGCGACATTATTGCCGTTGACCGTGATGAAGTGAACGTGAATCGTATCGAACCGCTTGTAACAAAGGCCGTGATTGCCGATGTTACAGACGAAGATGTCTTAAAAGAAATCGGAATTGGCGATTGCGATACAGTAGTGGTAGCTACAGGTTCTAGTTTAGAAGCGAGTATTCTAGCCGTGATGCATTGTACGCGTCTTGGGGTTCCAGAAATTATTGCTAAAGCAAAAAGCCGTACGACGACTGAAATCTTAACGAAGATGGGTGCGCAACGTGTCGTGAACCCAGAAAAAGAAACTGGAATTCGTCTCGTGAAGAATATCCTTCACCATAAATTGGCTGAAGTGATTGCACTCGATGGTAATATTTCACTTGTGGAATTTTATCCTCCAAAATCATGGGTTGGAAAACAACTTAGTGATTTAGACTTACGTAAAGATTATGATTTAAACTTAATCGGATATCGTGAAGGAAAGGATGAATCTTTAAATACAAAAGTGTTTGCGGATTTCCTTATTCGTGAAGATGTTGTTCTTGTAGCGATTATCGGCACTGATAGCTTAGATAAAGCCACATTCTTAGAAGATTAATAGAAGAGACCAGATGAATCAAAAAGGGTTCATTTGGTCTCTTTTTTGTGTAAAAATGGGTTCAAACCCTTTTAAAAGCATCCATTTCATAGTACACTAGGACTATCAACTTTTTAGAAAGTAGGGATTATAATGGCCAATAAAAAACCATTAAGACGTGAAGAAGTTCCAGTGGAATTAACTTGGGACCTTTCCGCAATTTACGAATCTAACGAAGAATTTGAAAAAGACTTAGAATTTGTGAAATCACAAATTCCAGCAGTTGCCGCTGCAAAAGCCACAGCACTTAAAGACGGGGAATCATTATTAGCATTCTTAAATCTTTTAAATGTAGTAGATGATAAGATTGAAACAGCTTATGTTTACTCACATTTAAAAGCTGACCAAGATACTTCAAATAACGAAAACCAAGTCTTAAACCAACGTGCGTTCTCAACATACATCGAATTCTCAGGAGCTTCAGCATGGTTTGCCCCAGCAATTTTAGCATTATCTG
Source organism: uncultured Carnobacterium sp. (assembly GCA_937967765.1). Taxonomy (GTDB): domain Bacteria; phylum Bacillota; class Bacilli; order Lactobacillales; family Aerococcaceae; genus Granulicatella. Next base: position 7,095 of record CALCML010000149.1, on the reverse strand, counting down.
ATGAAGAGTTCGAAGAGTATTTCAAACAAGAACCAGGCCTAGAAGACTTCCGCGTATTATTAGAAACAGCGCGTATTAAAAAAGGTCACGTGCTTTCAGATAAAGAAGAAGCTTTATTATCTAAAGCTAGTGAAGTATTCCAAGGCGCAAGCAAAACGTTCAACTTATTAAACAATGCTGACATCAAGTTTGACGAAATCACAACTGAAGATGGCGAAAAAGTTGAATTGACAAACGGTAACTACTCAGTATATATCGAATCTAAAAACCAAGATGTTCGTAAGGAAGCATTCGAAACATTATACAAACCTTACATCAACTTGAAAAATACATTCGCAAGCACACTTGGTACAGAAGTGAAAGGTCATAACTTCAGCGCTTTAGTTCATAACTATGACTCAGCTCGCCAAGCAGCACTTGCTTCAAACCAAGTTCCTGAAGAAGTGTACGATGCTTTAGTAGAAGTGGTAAACGAAAAATTACCATTATTACACCGTTACACTGCATTACAACAAAAAGCATTAGGCTTAGATGAATTGCATATGTATGATTTATACGTACCAATCACAGGCGACGCTCCAATTAAATACAACTACCAAGAAGCATCACTAGCAAGTGTGGAAGCCTTGAAACCTCTTGGCGAAGAGTACCACGAAATCTTGAAGAAAGCTTACGACGAACGTTGGATCGACGTTGCTGAAAACATCGGTAAACGCAGTGGTGGATATTCAAGTGGAGCATACTCAACTGCACCATACATCCTATTGAACTGGCATGATGAATTATCAAACTTCTTCACATTAGTTCACGAATTAGGACACAGTGCACACAGCTACTTCACTCGTAATACTCAACCAAAACAATACGGAGATTACTCAATCTTCTTAGCGGAAATTGCTTCTACAACAAACGAAAACATCTTAACAGATTACTTGTTGAAGAAACATACTGATAAAGAAGCGCAAAAATACATCTTAAACAACTATTTACACCGCTTCAAATCAACAATTTTCCGTCAAACACAATTTGCGGAATTCGAACATAAGATTCACGTAATGGACCAAGAAGGCCAACCATTAACACAAGAATCAATCGCAAAAGCTTATAGCGAAATCAACGCGAAATACTATGCAAATGTCATCCAAGATGAACAAATTGCATACGAATGGGCACGTATCCCTCACTTCTACATGAACTACTACGTATTCCAATACGCAACTGGTATGGCTGCCGCAACTGCTTTATCAGATAAAATCTTACATGGTACTCCAGAAGATTTAGAAGCTTACTTAAATTACTTACGTGCAGGACGCAGCGACGCTCCAATCGAAGTAATGAAAAAAGCCGGTGTAGACATGACGAAGAAAGATTACTTATACGACGCATTCGACGTATTCGAAAAACGCTTAGCACAGCTTGAGGCTTTAATGAGTGAATAACAAAATAAACTCCGAGAGTTCTTACTCTCGGAGTTGTTTTGTTATATATGGAAATAAAGAAAACTCCTCCAAATGGAGGAGTTTATTGCGTTTAACGATTCATATTCACGACTTTTGCTAAGTTGTGGCGTGAGCGAACTTCTACAAGTCGTTTGACTTCTGGGCATTCAGGAAGAGGCTCACCATTACAAATTTCACTAATGGTATCCGCCGTAATACTGTTCGCCAGTAAGATTCCATAAGAATGATTTGAATTATCGAAGATGACAAGAGAAGGAGTGTGCGTTACATTCATCTCTTGGGCGATTTGTAAGTCGCGGTCGTACGCTGTTTTCACAGCAGCACTTGCTTTATCTTCGTAAAACATTTTCTTATCAATTTCAATATTATCTAAAATTTCATCTAATAACTCTTTGCTATAGTTACGATTGTGATGATGAATTTGGTGTTGCAATTCAAATAAGAATTGACGACCTGGACGTTTTCCTTGTAAGAGGGCAGCTTTATAAGAAAGAGCCGCATCATAAATTCTAGTATAGATTTCGTTTCTTAAATCTAAATCCGTTTCATCGAGTTTTTGGTTTTTCATATATTGATCAACCGTTTGTAAATTATGAAACGTTACGAATTGGTAATGTACCTTAAACTCAGAATTACGAACAAATTTTAATAGTTCATTTTCACAGCGATAACAATATGATCCCAATGGATTCACGAATAAATATAATTCGAAAATCTTTTCGTGTGAAGTGCGTTCTGATAGATTCTTTGTTTTTGAAGTACTCAAAATCCTACACCCCTGTTCCCTAACTAACTTTGTAACATCATTGTAACATAGTTTGTTGAAATGTCAGAATAATTTGCACAACGCGTGACATTTGTGCTTATCTCGTGGACAATGCACGTTTAATTTTACTTTCTGCTTGGCGTCTCTCGATATTATATTTGGCTAAAATGCCTAAGAATACCGGTTCGCCGAGCTCGAGACTACGAACTTCCATTTCCATCTCAAAGTCGACTTTGCCGTTGTAGTGACTCTCGTCTAGAACAAGCCATTCATTCTCAGAGAGGGCGCCTTCTAAGCGATGCGTGGTAAGAAGGGCCGTTTGATTCACGGTTTGAATTGTAATTCCATTATCTTCCAATGCCTCCTGAAGCGAAGTTGGAAGCGTGAATTGTTTGTCATGATTATATGCATTCAGAATATCTACGGGAAGAACTTCAGTATACTCAAGCACCTCTAAGCTACTTTGAGGAATCTTTAGCGTGATTTCACCGGTTTCTTTTCCTTCGACAATGCGAATGCGAAGGGCCATTTTATGTTCATGGAGGAGACCTTCATAGTCGTAGTAGCTATTGGTCTGCGTAACGTCTTTTGTAAAGATTTCTTTATAGTCGTTTACGAGTGCGTCGTATTGTTCTTTTGACAGTAAGTTTTTAAACTCTTTTTCAATTTCTGGCATAACCGTTCCTCCTTTAGTGTTCTATTGTAGCTCATTTTATTACAGATTTGAAAAAAATCGCCTTAATTTGTCATGATTCCTTATAAAATATGGTATGATAGAGAACGGAAATGAAAAAAAGTAGGTGAAAATATGGAAACATGGGAAACACCCCTAGTAGAAGACTGGGAAGCCTTTCTAGCTCCGTATTATCAAGCAATAGAGGAATTAAAAATAAAATTAAAGGGAATTAGACGCCAGTATCGTCAGGAAGGAAAGCATGCACCGATTGAATTTATCACGGGCCGTGTAAAGACTCCAGAGAGTATTCTAGAAAAGATGCAAGTTCGTAATATTCCTAGAGAAGACTTCCTTGAAGGCGTACAAGATATTGCAGGGCTTCGTATTATGTGTCAGTTCGTCGATGATATTTATGAAGTAGTTCGCCTGATTCGTCAGCGTAATGACTTTGATATCGTGATTGAACGTGACTATATTCAAAATAAAAAAGCGAGTGGCTATCGTTCATACCATATCGTGTTGGAATATCCCGTGCAACGAATCGAAGGAGAAACAAAGATTCTTGTGGAAATTCAAATTCGTACACTTGCGATGAATTTCTGGGCAACGATTGAACACTCATTGAACTATAAATATAAAGGGGAATTCCCTGATACGATTCATGAGCGTTTGGAACGTGCAGCAGAAGCGGCGTTCTTGCTTGATGAAGAGATGTCTCAAATCAGAGAAGAGATTCAAGAAGCGCAATATATTTTTGCGATTAATAAAGAAAATCAACGTAAACGAAAGAAACGGAGGGAATCATGATGAAAGTCGGTTTATACGGAAACCAAACAGAAAAAACAAAAGAAGTCATGAATACCTTCGACCGCTTATGTCAAGAAGGCTGTTTTGTACGTGATGACGTAAATCCTGATGTGGTGATTACGGTTGGCGGAGACGGAACGCTTTTAGGCGCCTTTCACCGTTACCGCGATCAACTAGATAGCATTCGTTTTGTGGCCATCCATACGGGACACTTAGGGTTCTATACGGATTGGCGTAATTATGAAGTGGATCAATTAATCGAGTCATTGAAACAAGACAAGGGAGAGCGTGTGAGCTATCCATTACTCGATGTGAATGTGAAATTTAAGAGCGGAGATGTTGTTCGTTATGCAGCCTTGAATGAGGCAACATTGCGTAAAGTAAATGGCACGCTTTTATGCGAAGTGTATATTAATGGCGAGTTATTTGAAAACTTCCGTGGAGATGGGCTTTGTGTGGCGACACCAACTGGGTCAACTGGTTTAAGCAAATCTTTAGGGGGAGCCGTTGTTCATCCACGTGCTGAAGTGATGCAGATGACTGAAATGGCATCGATTAATAACCGTGTGTATCGTACACTTAGTTCACCGATGATTTTTGCTAAAGATAATGTCTTAACACTACGTCCTGAAAGTAAAGAGGGCATGGTGATGGCGATTGACCATTTAACCTATGATGCCAACGAGATTGAAGAAATTCAATTACAAATTAGTGGGGAGCGCATTTCATTTGCGGCGTACCGTCATACACCGTTCTGGGATCGTGTGGAAGATGCGTTTATCGGTTCGCGTGAAGTGAACTGTCGTGGAAATGAGGAAGTCCGTTGATTTTAACGTGGAATTACCCATACGAGTATCCGATGATGATGCGGTCCTTCTTGCAAGAAGTCGGGATTTCAAGAACCTTTCTTGCCCATGTAAAAACGCATGGAGACCTTCTTGTAAATGGTCGTCATGAAATTGTCTTAAAGACGCTTCAGCCTGGCGATGTGCTAACGATGGTCATTCCGCCGTCTGGAGAACATGAGACCGTGATTCCAAGTGAAGTGCCGATTGATATTTTGTATGAGGATGATTATTTACTCATTATCAATAAGCCGGTTGGAACGGCTTCGATTCCGTCGAAGTTGCACCCAGATCATTCCATGGCCAATCGTGTCAAAGGATACTATAAGAGACGTGGGTATGCGGACCAAATTACCCATGTGGTAACGCGTCTTGACCGTGATACAACGGGAGTGATGATGTTTGCCAAACACCGCGTTGTACATGCATGGATGGACCAAGCCTTACGAGAGAAGACGATCCAAAAGAAATATTTAGCGATTGTGCATGATACAGCTGCGCTAGAAGAGCATGGAATGATTGATGCACCGATTGGTCGACATGAAGGATCGATTATTAATCGTTGTGTATCAGAAGATGGGAAACCATCGCTAACGGAATATTGGAAGAAAGAAACACTTATTGGAGCGGACCTTGTCGAGATTTTATTACATACTGGGCGTACGCATCAGATTCGTGTTCATTTCTCATGGCTAGGGGCACCACTTGTTGGAGATGATTTATACGGTGGGGTAAAAGACGAGATATTAGACCGTCAAGCCTTGCATTGTCACTCACTCACGTTTATTCATCCAATGACGAAAAAAGAAATTACCATTGTGGCACCACTGCCTAAAGATATGGACGAGTGGATTAAAGCTCACAAGCAATAAAGAGAGGAGAATCACCATTGAGCGAAATCGTATATGAATTTGAAGATATTTTAGAGCAAATTCAGCACACCTTGGCTACGGAAGATAAGCAACAATTCCGTGAGATTTTCTTTGAGAATCATACGTACGACCAAGCGCAAATTTATTTAAGTTTAACGCTGGAAGAACGTAAATTAGCCTACCAATTTCTGACTCCTGAAGAAATGGCAATGGTGTTCGAACTACTAGAAGAAGATGTAGAAGACGTTGAAAAATATTTAAGTGAAATGGACGAAGCTTATGTCTCACGAATGATTGCGGAAATGTATTCCGATAATGCAGTAGACGTGCTAAAGCAAGTAGGGGAAGAAAATGTCCGCACTTATTTACGCTTGATGCCACATAAAACGGCAAGTGAACTCCGTCAATTATTAAACTATGAAGACGAAACTGCAGGGGCGATGATGACAACTGAATTTATCGCCGTGCGTGAATCAGATACCTTAAAAACAGCGATGGCAACGGTAAAACGTTTCGCCGAAGACGCTGAAACAATCTACTATGTATATGTGACAGACGATGAAAATCATTTAACAGGGATTCTCACGCTAAAAGACTTAATCGTGAAACCAGACGAAAAACTCGTCAAAGATATCATGATTGACCGTGTCGTAACCGTGCACGTGAATGATGCGCAAGAAGAAGTAGCCCAAACGATTAAGGACTATGACTTCCTTGCCATTCCAGTAGTCGATGATACGAATACATTAGTTGGGATTATCACCGTCGATGATGCGTTGGATGTTATCGAAGAAGAAGCAACCAGTGACTATTCAGGTCTTGCTGGGGTAAACGTTGATGAAGCGCACCAAGGCGTGTGGGCAGGGATTGTCAACCGCTTGCCAGGAATTATGACCCTTCTCATTATGGGAACTGTGACGGCGTTCCTTTTCAGACAATATGAGCCGTTAATTCAACAGGCAAGTATTTTTGCAATCTTTATTACATTAATTACTGGTACTGCCGGAAATACCGGTACGCAATCTCTTGCGGTAGCGATTCGAAAGATTGGGCTTCATGAGGAAGAACAATCTTTCTGGAAAGTACTCGTGCAAGAGGGGACAACCGGTCTTGGTATCGGATTGATTTCTGGGGTAGTTGTGTTTGGAATTGTGAGTCTATGGCTAGGGAATATTGTGCTTGGTGGGATTATCGGATTTGCGATGTTCGCTTCGATTTTCGTAGCCGCATTGACAGGGACTTGTATTCCATTCGCGTTGGAGAAATTTAACTTTGATCCATCCATTGCCAGCGGACCATTTATTACAACCGTCAACGACTTAACATCCGTTTTGGTTTACTTCACGATTGTGAGTCAATTTATTTCAGTCTATTTAGCAAAATAAAAAACGATAAGGTGTATAGACGATGTTGTCTGTAACCTTATCGTTTTTTCTTAAGCGCCTTTTAGATTAAAGTATTCTTTCAAATATTTCGCCAATCCATTTTCATCATTCGTAAATGGAGTAATCGCATTTGCGATGTTTTTCAATTCATCAATTCCATTTTTCATGGCAACACCGTGACCTGCGTATTCAATCATTTCCATATCGTTGTCTTCGTCACCAAAGGCAAGAATGTTTTCTTGTTTAATGCCGTAGTAACGAGATAAATGCTCAAGAGCTTTAGC
>CALCML010000148.1 GCA_937967765.1 uncultured Carnobacterium sp. | reverse complement strand
AGGAATTCATTCCTTACTCCCTCTTTGAGGCTTTAAAGGTGCAAGACCAAGGCTTGCACCGGTATCCCATTACCGCTACTATTTCTAAATCCGTAATAGATTCATAGTCATTGTCCAATTACGATTTCAAATAGTCCTTCGCGTCTTTAAAGAAGCTTGCAATGATCATGACGATAATAATCCCAATTGGAAGTGCCGCGATAATCGCAACGGATTGTAAGTTATACATTGAGTTTTCTGAGAAAATCAATGCGATTGGGAATAAGATAAATACGAGTGACCAGAACATACGGACACGTTTATCACTACCATGTGTGTGCTCTAATTCTTTGTACGAATAAGCAGACACTACAAGTGTTAAAGCGTCGAATGTTGTCGCGTAGAACGCAATCATCGTAACTGCTAGTAATAACAATCCAATGTTCGCTAAAGGCATGGTATCAAAAATTTTCAAAATAGCTGCCGCGTAATCTGCGTTATTACTTAGAATACCAGTAATATCCAAGCCATGTTTTAACTGTTGCGCTAAGCCATAGTTCCCAAGGATGATAAACGCCGTAAATGTCCCAGCAATCCCCCATGCGTATCCACCAAGAACAGTGTTTTTAACCGTACGTCCTTTTGAAATACTACCGATAAAGAATGGTGTAGCCACACACCAAACCATCCAATAAGACCAATAGTAAATTGTCCATTTTTGTGGGAAGCTTGTTTCACGAAGCGGATCAAGCCACGTAGACATTCCGATAAAGTTTTGGACAAGGTTCCCAATTGCGCTAAAACCTGTTTCTAAGATATACACTGTTTCTCCACCAAAGAATAAGAAATATCCTAGTAAGGCAAAGAATAAATACGTACAGATGGCCGCTAGTTTAGAAACGGCGTCCATTCCAAGCATTACAGTACTTGTATATACGGCTGCGATTAATAATAATACTACAATTGTGATAATCTTCGAATTTTGAATCCCAAACACTTGGCTCATCGCCGCTGAAAGAAGCGGTGTTGCTAGCGAGAATGTTGTAGCAGTACCCGCGATTAACGCGAAGATGGCAATCAAGTCGATGGTTTTCCCCATCCAACCGTCAACTTTGTCTCCAAGAAGTGGACGACAAGCTTCAGAGAATTTTTGTTTCTCTACTTTACGATTATGCAACATAAATCCAAAGGCCAC
>CALCML010000147.1 GCA_937967765.1 uncultured Carnobacterium sp. | reverse complement strand
GAAGAGTTATTACAAGAAATTCATGAGCGTGCACCGCGTTACGACAAAGAGAATGCGTGGCCTGCGGAAGACTATGCAGCGTTAAAAGAGGCGGGATACTTGAAGGCGTTCGTGCCAAAAGAGTACGGCGGTTTCGGCTTGTCGCTGAAAGAAATCGCGCAAGAACAAACGCGTCTAGCGATGGCGGCTCCAGGGACTGCGCTTGGGGTGAACATGCACCAGATTATTGTCGGCCTTGGCAAGCACATGGTTCGTTTTGGCAACAAGAAGGGGGAACAAATCCTTCGCGATGCTGCAGAAGGCAAGTTGTTGGCGTTTGGGATTTCTGAACCATCGAACGACCGCGTGTTATTCGGTTCGATTTCTGAGGCTCGTCCGGAAGAGGGTGGCGCGTATCGTTTCTACGGCAAGAAAGTCTTCTTATCAATGGGTAAATATTGCGACAAGTTGGTTTCATTTGGGCAAGATAATACAGGTGAATCACCACTCTCAGTCTTTGCGTATTTAACACCTGACCAAGAAACGTTTATCGTAAAAGACGACTGGGATACAATGGGCATGCGTGCGACGCAATCAAACAGCGTTGAGTTGAAAGGTATCTTCGCAGCAGAAGAGCAAATTCTCACAAAAGTCGCTCCTGGACCAAGTTTCGATCCAGTGGTATTCGGTATTTTCGCGTACTTCGAAATTTTACTGGCGGCAACGTACTTCGGTATCGGGAAACGTGCGCTAGAAATCGGAGTAGAAACGGTGAAAACTCGTCACTCTGTATCGAATGATGCGCCTTATGCTAACGACAAAAACATTCGCTGGAGAATTGCGGAAGCGGCGATTATGCTCGACGGCATTCAACCGCAAATTAACGAGTTGAGCGACACACTTGAATCAAGCACGGAATACAGCTTCATCTGGTTGCCTCGTTTATCTTCTATTAAGAACCGTTCAGTAGAAGTATCGAAGAAAGCCGTGGAAGAAATCGTCCGTGCATGTGGTGGTAGTTCATACTTCAACCGTACAGAATTATCTCGCTTATACCGCGATGTGTTGGCTGGCTTGTTCCAACCAAGTGACCAAGAGTCATTACATGATGCGTGGGCAAATATTCTCTTAGGACCGATCCAATAATTTCATTTATATAGTAGAAAAGCTCGCTTGCGT
>CALCML010000146.1 GCA_937967765.1 uncultured Carnobacterium sp. | reverse complement strand
TTGCGTTTAGTACATTGTTGAAATGGATGGAACATGCTAAATTAAAAACGATTTTTGCAACGTTTATTGTCTTATTTGCCGGACTCGGAGCGTCCTTCGTTTCAGGGATGATGCCTTCGATGGGCCAACAAACCCTTATCATTGCTGGTAAATTAGGACCAGAACCAGAGATTTTAGCGAATATGTATAAACTCTTAATCGAGGAAAATACGAAGCTGAAAGTCGAAGTGAAACCAAACTTCGGGAAGACAACGTTCTTGTATGAAGCTTTGAAAAATGGGGACATCGACATTTACCCAGAATTCACAGGAACGATTACGGAGAGCTTGTTGAAGCCAGCGCCAAAAGTATCGCATGATCCAGAAGAAGTGTACGAATTGGCCAAAGAGGGCATCTTGAAGCAAGACAATTTGGCATACTTGAAGCCGATGGAATACCAAAATACGTATGCCGTAGCGGTTCCAAGAGCCATCGCTGAAAAATACGGACTCAAGACCATCTCTGACTTGAAGAAAGTGGAAGGACAATTGAAAGCCGGATTCACGCTGGAATTCAATGACCGAGAAGACGGAAACCGTGGCCTTCAAAAAGTATACGGATTGAACTTAAACGTCGCAACGATGGAACCAAGCCTGCGCTACCAAGCGATTCAATCGGGCGACATTCAAATCACCGACGCGTATTCAACGGACGCAGAAATCACGCGTTATGACCTTGTGGTACTAGAAGACGACAAGCGGTTGTTCCCACCGTACCAAGGCGCACCTTTAATGAAGGAAGCATTGTTGAAACAACATCCTGAATTGGAAGGCGTGTTGAATGTCTTAGCAGGAAAGATTACAGCGGAACAGATGAGTGTCATGAACTATGAAGTGGGAGTAGAAGGTAAGTCTGCTGAAACAGTTGCCCGCGAATTCCTTCAAAGCCAAGGCTATATTAAGTAGGGAGCAGTGTTTCCATAAAAATACTTTCGGACCTTTGGGTTGTTATAGTAAAGATAACTGCTATACCGGGTTGAGCCGTAAGTCTCAACTCCTAGCAAGCTTGTAATTTTCATATTATGAACTTAAACAATATAGACGCAGTAGACAAATGGATTGACCTTCACTA
>CALCML010000145.1 GCA_937967765.1 uncultured Carnobacterium sp. | reverse complement strand
TCTTGGACTTTATGAAGCAAAATTGAACGGGCACCGAGTGGGAGAGTTTGTGTTAGCACCAGGGAGTTCTACCTATGAAAAACGTGTTCATTATCAAACATACGATATTTCACCGCTTCTAATTAAGGGAGAAAACACACTTGAGGTTACTATGGGAGACGGTTGGTTCCGTAGTGTCTCAGGAGTAGACGGTATTCGCAATTTATTTGGAGAAAGAATTGCATTAATCGCACAAATAGAAGTTGATGGTCATCCTATTTGTGTGACTGATGATTCCTGGGGTGCAAGTCAGTCTGGCCCAATTCGATATAATGATATGCAACAAGGGGAAGTCGTAGATTTAAAAATTGATTCAATAAAAGACTGGCATCCAATTAGAGTTTCTAATCAATCTAAAGAAATATTGTATTGTTCGAATGCACCGATTGTAAAAGAACATGAGAACTTCAAAGGACGTTTATTTCAAACTCCAAATGGCCAATGGGTTGTCGACTTTGGACAAAATATTGCTGGGTTCGTAGAAGTTAGTTTTGAAGGACAGGCAGGAAGTTCAGTAACTCTAACACATGGAGAGACACTAGATTCGGAAGGAAACTTTACAAATGAAAATTTCCAAGATCGTTCTCGTCATAAAGAAGGTGGAACACATCAACGTCTTACAATTTATGCGAAGGAAGGCCTAAATCACTATAAGACACGATTCTCGATTTTTGGATTCCGCTACGCACTAGTTGAAACAGATTTAGACGTGACGAATGCGATATTTACCGCCATTGCTGTTTATTCTGACCTTTCTGTAATAGGAACATTTGAAAGTAGAAATGAAAAATTAAATCAATTTGTACAAAATACGTTATGGAGTCTTAAGAGTAATTTTGTCGACGTTCCAACTGATTGTCCAACACGTGAACGTGCTGCATGGACTGGAGATATTGGTGTCTTTGTTGATACAGCTCTTAATTTTACAGATTCGGTAGCTTTCCTTGAAAAATGGTTAGGAGAATGTCGATTAAATCAACACGAAGATGGTAAGATTGCAAATATCGCTCCACGCATTAACGAACCGAATATGTTTAGTACGATGTTAGCTGGTTCAGTTGGTTGGGGAGATGCGGTTGTTTTGATTCCGTATGCAATTTATAAACGAACAAAAGATACGAAAGTTCTACAAGAAAACTATACTATGATGAAAAAATGGGTCAATTACTTAGAGTCACGTGCTAAGGCTCGCCCTGATAATCTTTTAGAGGATGAGGTGCCAACTTTTGAAGATTATACAATTGATACCGGTGTGGACTATGGTGAATGGTGTGAGCCGGGTGTTAATAATATGATGAATATGCGCACGCCACAAACAAAAGTGGCAACAGCATACTTTGCGTATTCTAGCCGATTACTCTTTGAAATTGCTGGAATACTTGGAAAAAAAGATGATGCTGATTATTTTGGAGAGGTTGCCGAAAATGCTAAAAAAGCTTTCCGTTCTTCTGCGACGGTGGATGGAGTAATCGTTTCAGAAAGACAAGCAGATTATGTTCGTGCTTTACATTTTAATTTACTAAATCCGGAAGAGTCGAAAGTTGCTGCCGCTACTCTTAATGATCTTGTTGTAAATGCGGGATATCACTTGAATACTGGTTTCTTATCAACTCCAAATATTTGTCGAGTATTGACTGAGTACGGATATGCTGAAACTGCATACCGTCTATTGTTACAAGAAACGGCACCTAGCTGGCTTTATTCAGTGAATAAAGGTGCAACTACTGTTTGGGAAACATGGGACGGTATTGACGAAAATGGCAATGTTAAAGAGTCATTGAATCACTATTCTTATGGCGCCATTTGTGCATGGCTATGGGACGGAGTTGCTGGCATTCAGTTGTCGACAGAGGGTGTTCGTATTGCGCCAATTCCTTCACCAATTCTTGGATCTGCAAAAGCGAGTGTACATGCATCAGTTGGCAAAATCACAAGCAGTTGGGAAATTGTAAAAGATCGTATCCATTACACAGTAACAATTCCAGCTAATCAAGCCGCATTTGTTTCATTCCTAGGTGGTCATGAGTATCATCTGACAGAGGGAACACATACTTTCAACTTTGAATATTTATACTAAATGGATTATTTGAGTCTTGATTTGTCATAAAATCTGAATAAATGTATTTATATCGGAGTTCATATTGAAAAGCATTGATATAAATGCTATTCTGAAAAAGGGGGAAACCTAAATATGAATAAATATAAATTTTTAGACGGGTTAATGACGAGTCAAGGCTTAAATTTTGTTGTTAACAGTGCAGAATTAGAGAATTTTGACCAGATTGACTATGAGTTTCGAAAAAATCTAGGAAATCCTATTTTGCAGGATAGCTTAAGAAAATATATTTCACAGTTAAATGTGAATATCTTGTATTTTTATACGGATGAATTTGGGTTTCACTATTTATTTTTTAAGTTGGAGAATGGTGAGGTACTTAGTGTTGGTCCATATAAAATAGAGATACTCATCACTGACAAAAATTATAAGGGTTATGAGCAGAAGGCATTTGAAGATATTAGTGATCCATTTTTGAAGGATTATGTGAAAAAATTCT
>CALCML010000144.1 GCA_937967765.1 uncultured Carnobacterium sp. | reverse complement strand
TCACAACACAATCACAACGAAGGCCTGGGGAATTTTCCTCAGGCTTTTTGTGTGGGATGCGGAAGATGTGTGTAGGTGTTGGGATGTGTGTAGGTGCTGTAAAGTGGGTTGGTGCTGGGAGGCCCCTTCGGGGGAGGCTTTTAGGTGTATGTGGTGTGGTGCTTGATTGCTTTATAAACAAGCGGTTTTTATTGTTGAAAGAGAATTAGTGAGCCACCGACTCGAGCCTGGGGTCTCTCGTCTTTGAAGCCTCAAAGAGACACTAACGAATGGATTCGTAAGTGTCTCTAATTCGCATTCAATGGATGTTCTCACTAATCTTTCAACAAAACCGCTGTTTCCGTCGCAATCGATGTACAAGGCGTACACCTAAAAGCCTCCTGAAGTGATTTCCACACAACAAAGCTGAGGAAAGTTGAGTGGCTTTCCTTAGATTGTGTTTCTCATTCACGGAGAACCGGTGCAGGGATAGGGTGAACGCGTTTCATGGAGAGTGTGCTATAATGGGGCGACAAGAGAGGTGAGTCGGATGCGGTATGTGCTTTTATTAAGAGGCGTCAATGTTGGTGGCAAAAATAAAGTTGTGATGAGCAAATTGAAGGAATTGCTGAGAGGTGAAGGGTTCAGCGATGTGGATTCGTACATTAATAGCGGGAACTTGTTTTTTGCAAGCGATGAGAGTGTAGAAAATATTGCTTTGAAGGTTGAAAAGGTACTAGAAGAGAGTTACGAGTTCTCGATTCCGTTTGTGCTGCTTTCAAAAGAGGAGTACTTAGAAGAAATGGCGGGGCTTCCGGAATGGTGGAAGGATGATTTTGCCAGAAAAGATATTTTATTTTTCTCACGGGGGACAGACACGAGTGAGGTTATCCGATTTGTAGAAGAGTCTGCGTTTTATAATGAGAGAGTCTATATCGGGAAATGTGCAGTCTTCTGGGCGAAAATCGATGAGGCAGAGTATCAAAAAACGACTTACCATAAGAAGATTTTGAAGCAACCATTTTATAAGACAATTACGATTCGAAATGGAAAGACATTTGATAAAATCGCAGAAATACTGCAGACAGAGAAACCTTTGTGATAGGGCTTTTTTATGGTACAATAGTGTGTAAATTTGTAGAAAGTGAGGCGCATTATGGAAATTAAAATTATTGAAACTAGTGATATGCATGGGTACGTGTTACCGACAAACTATACAGAAAGAAACATGGACTTAGGATTCAGTACGGCGAAGGCTGCGACTGTGATTCGTCGCTTAAAAGAAGAAGCGAATGGTCCTGTGATTCAAATCGAAAACGGGGACTTCATTCAAGGGTCACCATTAAGCTACTATGTTCGTAAACAAGATTCAAAAGTAGCATCTGATTTAACAAAAGTATTGAACTACTTAAACTATGACTTAGGAATTCTAGGGAACCACGAGTTTAACTATGGGTTGGACTACTTAAGAGAAGCGATTGCGTCTTACAACCACCCAATTCTTTGCTCAAACATTTTAACAAAAGATGGCAAGCCGGCATTTGGCGAACCTTACAAAGTGTTCGAGAAAGACGGCGTGAAAATCGCAGTTTTAGGGATTACAACGCCTTATATTCCAAATTGGGAACAACCTGCTACGGTGAAAGATTTAGTATTCGTGAGCGCGTTGGAAACAGCGAAGAAATACGTTCCAGAAATGCGTAAAGTGGCGGACGTTGTCGTTGTAACTTACCACGGAGGATTCGAGTGCGACCTTTCATGCGGTGACCCAACGGAACTCTTAACAGGAGAAAACGAAGGGTATGCGATTGTGACGCAAGTAGAAGGAATTGATGCGTTAGTGACAGGACACCAACACCGTGTGATTGCACAAAAAGTGAATGGCGTGCCAGTCATTCAACCAGGATATCGTGGGGCATATGTAGGTGAAATCAGCTTAGAAGTAGAGAAAGTAGACGGGAAGTATACAGTTGTTTCAAGCGAAGCAAAACTTCATCCAACAGAAGATGTTCCAGAAGACCCAGCCGTATTAGAAATGTTTAGCGACTTACAAGCAGAAGTGGAAGATTGGTTAGATACTCCAGTAGGAAAAGTTGTTGGAGATATGACCATTAAAGATCCACATGCTGCGCGTTTAAGCGAGCATCCATATATTGAATTTATCAATAAGGTTCAAATGGAAGCCAGCGGTGCGGATATCTCAGGCACTGCGTTATTCAACAATGACGGTCGTGGATTTAACTCAGAAATCCGTATGCGTGACGTGATTACGAACTACATTTATCCAAATACATTAGCCGTGCTAAAAGTGAGCGGGGAAGACTTAAGAAAAGCTCTTGAGCGTGTGGCGACTTATTTCATCGTCGAAAACGGAGAAGCGGTCTTCAATCCTAAATATGTGGAACCAAAACCTCAATTCTACAACTACGATATGTACGAAGGAATCGAGTACACATTAGACTTCACTAGACCATTCGGCGACCGTGTGACTCGCTTAGAGTATCATGGCAAACCTGTTCAAGATACGGATGAATTAGAAGTAGTGACAAACCAATATCGTGCAGTTGGTGGCGGAAACTATAGTATGTTTAAGCCAGAGAAGATTGTGCGTGAGGTGCAGATCGACATGACGGAGCTCATTGCGGAATACTTGCGCAAACATCCAGTCATCGAAGCAACAGTCAACAACAACTTTAAGACTGTGGTGAAATAAAAAAATATGAAAAAAGCTACGCTTTATTTTCGGATAAACACATAGTAGCCAATATAGCTGTACCGGATTGAGCCAAAGTCTCAATCCTATCGAGCCTCAAACGGATGGTAGGAAATGAATTTCCAACCATCCGTAATTCGCATCGATTACTAATCGCTATAATGGCTACTATGTTATCCGAAAACGCGTAGCTTTTTTTCTTTGCATCTTAACTTTGTTGTATTGCTTCGCTGATGTTGGTGCAAATATTCCTTCATTCGAAATAGAAGCTCAAGGCAATATGGATTGTCTCTGTGGAGTCTTAGGCCTCAAACCTACCAAGCTTCAAACAGTCTCTACGAAATGAATTTCTAGAGACTGTAATTCACATTGGTTATGATTCCCTATAATGCTTTCTATAACCTCTGAGGAGTTTTTCGTTTTATCAGCGCTTAAGTTGTTGTGTTGCTTCAATAAAGTTAGAACAAATATTCCTTCATTCGAAATGAGAAGCGTTAGCCAATATAGCTGTACCGGATTGAGCCAAGGTCTCAATCCTATCGAGCCTCAAACGGATGGTAGGAAATGAATTTCCAACCATCC
>CALCML010000143.1 GCA_937967765.1 uncultured Carnobacterium sp. | reverse complement strand
GCGGAGTTTCTGATTGAGGATTATAAGAAGAGATTCGGGTTTTAGGGAGGAACAGAATTGGGAAAAAGGATTAGTGAAGAAGAAATTACGCAATTACGGGACCTGCTAGAGAAAGTCTCTATGGAAAATAGTAGTCCTCAATCGTTACCTACCGAAAATGGAAAGTTAAGAAGACTTTTCTATGGAGGAGAAGAGCATGTTTAAATTTCTATTTAAAGACGTTGTGACAAGAAAGATGTTAGTGAACTTCCGAGAACTGACAAGCTACTTGATGAATGAAGCTGGGATGGATGACAGCATGCCAGACAAAGCCGAAAAGAAAGCGCCGATTGTAGGGATTATCCTCTTTTTCGTTCTTTTTATTCTAGGACGAACGGGGATTTTCTGGGCACCGATTAAGTACATGATTAACAAGTTTGCCACAGAAGCGAACGTGATTTTTCTGATTTTACCATTTATTTCAATTTACTTGGCGTTGGGGTTTGGATATATTCTTTATCAAATCTGGGCTCAAAACGTCATGAAAACAGAACTTGGCGCGCTTGTACCACTTGCGGAACGTTCGATTGCGGCGCTTAAAGCAGCTGGACGTGACGACTTAGAAGAGGATATCGAAGACGCAGAGTTTCTTGTGGAGGATTATAAGAAGAGATTCGAGTTTTAGGGAGACACGAAATGAAATTATTTAGAAAAGCGATTAGACAAAGACGATTGACACGGATGCGGGAATTGCTGAAACAAGTGATGGTTGAAAATGATAGTGAGAATGAGTTGCCACAGGATGGAAGAATCATCAGAGGACTTGTTCTTGCGGTAGAAATCATCATAGTGGGTTCGCTACTTACGAATTCAGACCTATTTGAGTCGGGAGGAGCTTTTATTCTCATGGGGCTTATTTTTCCACCATTTTTACTTTTTGGAATTATACTAGGAATGGGGACTTTACTCCTTATTGTAGGGTTCATTTATTTGGTTTATTATTTCAGGGTAGAGTCCTATTATCAAGAATTTGGAATGTTAACTGAACTCGCCGAAGAAGAGCTTTCTGTATACAAACAAGTTCCAATGCCTGAAGATGCTGAAAGATTGCACTACTACATGGAAGAGTTGAAGTTAGAAACAGAAGCAATCAATAAGAGGTTCAGTAAATAAAATTTTGGGGATAGAAGATACGACTTTTGAATGTTAGGAGGAATGACAATGAAATCGAAACGAAGAGTGAAGGAACGACATGTATGGCAACTGCGCAAGTTGATTGGAGCAGTGATCGAACAAAATGGGGAAGAAGGCACACTACCGATGAGCTTTTTACCGGTGCGCGCTATCATTACAATCCTTAGTGTTGCTGCTGTGGTGTACGGAGTGGTGGTGTTTGGAAGCGCGGCTGTGGTCGAAGCGGGCTTGTTTCGAGCACTCGAAGTGGTGTTTTCGACGGGGGATTCAGAGATAGCCGCACAAGTAGGAAAGGTACTATTCGGCTTGGCGATTCACTTTGGTCTCATGTTCGCCGTCCTAGCCGTCATTCTCTACTGCTGCCACAGATCCGTTCGTTGGGAATGGAAAAAGCTCGTGGCTCGTGGAAATGAAGAAGTGGCGACGTGGAAAGCTGCACCAAGAGAAGCCAGCCGTGAAGCCGTTGAAGCACTAGAGGCGTATTTACAAGAAAATGCAGCGCTTGGCAAACCGTCTAAGGCGCGGGAAAAAGTAGAAGTCGCCGCTAGCAGTGTTGGATCTTCGATGGAAAAGGTGACCAAAGAAAACAAAGTGAAGAAACGACTAAAAAGCGTCGAAGCTTCAAGAGTCCGCGCCTTAAGAAGGTTATTGAAGCCAGTCTTGGAGATGAGTGGCCGAAGAGAACAGCTTCCAAAAAGCTCGTATTGGCTTCGCATCTACGTCCTGATTACGGTCGCCATTGCGGGCATCGTTGTCGGACAATTATCTGGATTCTTTGAGTATTTGAAATTGTTCATCGCCTGCCTAGTGACGTTGCAAGTGAAGGCCGCAATCGGCTATCTTGCCTTCATTTGGCCACTTGCTGCCATCTGGTTCTTAGTCATCGCCGTCTTCGTTGCAGTGTGGTTATGGCACCGCAGAGAAACCTTTAAGGAATGGAAAGAACTGCTCACATTAGCAGACCTTGAAGTAGAAATGTGGAACGAAACCGCAGTCGTTCCAGAAGAAGTGGTAGCGTTGAAGAAGTTTTTAAAACAAGCACATAAGTACTATTAGGAGGACATTATGAACTATAAGAAAACGATTTGGCAGGGGCAAACGACAAGGCTCCGTGAACTCATTCGCATTGTAAACCGCAGAAGCAAACAACCGCGCATTTTACCAAGAGATAATCGTCAGGTTAGACTCTTTTGTATGCTCTTCTTTGGCATTATCACGCTGTATACGATTATGACGACAGGGTTTCTTGCGGTCATCTTAAGCGGGATATATCTTCTGTTTCAAGGGAAAGCATCCAATTACGTAGATCGGATGGTACCGTATTGGTGGCTACCGATTTTGTGGGTGGTGTTGATTGCGATTTTCATCCTCATTCTCTGGCTGGCGCGTCGTTCGCTTGTAAAAGAGACGATCTTATTACTCGAACACGCGAAAGAGGAAATCGCACGCCAATATGAAGAAGGTAATGGTATTGTTTCAAAAGAAGTCATCGATTTAGAAGGGTACGTCGAGGACTTGCAACGTAATTATCGATTTTAAGGAGTGAAGAATATGTTTATTTTTGTAGCACCCAGAAGAATAGGATTAAAAGAAAAAGAGGTACAAGAGTTTCGAGCAGTCGCAGAATTCTTAGTGGATGAAAGTGGGATTGAAGCAGAATTTCCTTTCGTGACCGAACGTTCTCCATTGTTGAAAGTACTCATCTGGATATTAGGATTTTTCTTGGCTTTGATGTTTGGTGGATTGGGGTATTTGTGGTTTGTTAGTGGAGGAAATACTGACGATCCGTTTCTCATCCTTGGTATTATGTTTTTCGCATGTTTGGTGGGGCTCATCGTTTGGCTGGTGGGTGTCCTTTTTGTGGCCCTTTTATACCGTCGTGAACAAGATAAACGTTGGGCGGAAATGGCAGAGCTGTTGGATATTGTTGACGAAGCAACGATTGTTTTACATGAGCAAAATCGCAAAGACTTAGCCGTAGACATCAAGCGTGCGGAAACATTAGTGAAGAAATACAGACGTTACGGCATCTAAGTGCATATTTATCTGTAAGGGGAGGAAACCATGGATCTACAAAGAATTCGATACAGAAAAAATGAAGCACAAGAGTTTCGCGCATTGACCCAGCGTCTTGTCGGTGAAAGTGGCCTTGACATCGAGTTGCCGTATGAAAGTCCGGGAGTGCAGCACCTCATGAAGTATTTTTATGTCCTCGTGGGCATTCTCGTGCTGCTTACGATTGGACTCGTGGCATTTATTTTCTATGTCAACGGTGGAAAGTCAGAGAACTTTATGATTACGCTCAGTAACGAAGAAATGCTCGTGTTCTTCCCGCTCGTAATTATCTGGATGTTCGGGATGTTCTTTTTAAAGGCATTAGACGCACGCAACCAGCTCTTCATCCAAAAAGACATCCGCGCACTCTTGCCGGTTGCCCAGGAAGCACTCGAAGCCCTTAGCGGAAACGAGAACGACCACGTGAGACGCGCTAAGCTGCTCGTTAAAAAATACAAAACTTACGGATTATAATCTAAACAACAACTGTTAATAAAGGAGTTTGGACATTAGAAGGAGCAAGAATGAAGAAGAAAGTGACACAAGAAACTGCCCACCGACTCCGAGAATTATTGGAAAAGGTGATTTCAGAAAGAGAAGATGCTACACCCTTGCCGAAAGGGCATCAGTTATCGCGGTTACTATTGCCAGTATTCGCTCTTTGTTTCGCAGGTGTCTATTTACAAAATGCGCACGCCTTTTCGATTATAGGGGGTGCATTTGCAACTATTTTTGAGGTTGGCGTTTGGGAAACGTTCGAATTCGTGGTGACCGTCACGAGCTTCCATTTCTTGACGTGGAGTGTTCCTTTTATCGTTCTAGGGGTTGTCTTTTTCTGGAGACGTTATTCTTTCAAGAAGGAATTCAATGCTTTAGTGGAACGGGCAAAGGAAGAGGTTGCTCTCGGGAAAAAGAAACCACTCGAGGCAAATCGCACCCTTGTAAAAGGGCTAGAAGGCTTTCTAAAATCATTGCAAACGGAATATCGTTTTGAACAAAAAATAAGGTAACAATGTAAAGAGGTTAGGAACATGATTTATAAAACACTATTATTCGACCTGGATTCAACGCTCTGGGACTTTCA
>CALCML010000142.1 GCA_937967765.1 uncultured Carnobacterium sp. | reverse complement strand
CTTACGATTCACGTCATTTTTCACCAGAATTCGCAATGGAGTCTGCACGTACTTTAGCAACTCACGGGATTAAGTCATATGTATTTGAAAGCTTACGTCCAACACCAGAATTATCATTTGCGGTACGTCACTTGCATACATTTGCCGGAATTATGATTACAGCGAGTCATAACCCAGCAGCTTACAACGGATATAAAGTATATGGTGAAGACGGCGGTCAAATGCCTCCAAAAGATGCGGATGCTTTAACGGCATATGTGCGCCAAGTGGCTAATCCGCTTGAACTTAAAGTGTTAAATGATGAAGCATTAGAAGCATCAGGACTGGTAACGATTATCGGAAAAGACGTGGATGATGCGTACTTGAAAGAAATTAAAACAGTCTCTGTAAATCCAAAACTTCTTAGTGATGTGGAAGGATTATCAGTTGTTTATACACCATTACACGGAACTGGTTTAATGCTTGTAGAAAAAGCATTAGAACAAGCAAACTTCAAAGGATTGCACGTTGTTGAAGAACAAGCAGTGCCAGATGGAGATTTCTCAACAGTTAAATCTCCAAACCCTGAAGAAGCTGGCGCATTTGAATATGCGGTAGAATTAGGGAAAAAAGTAGGCGCTGATGTATTATTAGCGACTGACCCTGATGCGGACCGTATGGGTGCTGCAGTACGTTTACCAGATGGAAGCTACCAAGTGATTACAGGGAACCAAATCGCGGCTATCTTAGTCGATTACTTATTATATGCTCATCAACAAGCAGGAACACTTCCAAGTAACGCGCTTGTCGTGAAATCAATCGTAAGTAGTGAACTTCCAACAGCTGTGGCTAAAAGCTATGGCGCTGAAATGATGAATGTATTAACAGGATTCAAATTTATCGCAGAACAAATTCAACACGACGAAGAAACTGGAGAGCATACTTTCATGTTCGGTTTCGAAGAAAGCTACGGATACCTAGTTAAATCATTTGTACGTGATAAAGACGCGGTTCAAGCAGTGTTATTACTTACAGAAGTAGCGGCTCACTTCAAGAACGAAGGCAAGACTTTATACGACGGACTTCAAGCATTATACGCAAAACACGGTTACTTCTTAGAAAAAACAATTTCTGTAACAGTAGCTGGTTTAGAAGGCCCACAAAAAATTAAAGCATTACTTGACGGTTTACGCGCTTCTGTTCCAACAAGCTTTGGAGGATTAAAAGTAGCTTTAGCACAGGACTTCGCAGTAAATGAACAAAAAGATGCGAATGGTGTCGTTTCTGAAATCGGACTTCCAACTTCTAACGTATTGAAATACATCTTAGAAGATGGATCTTGGATTGCGGTTCGCCCAAGTGGTACAGAACCAAAAATCAAGTTCTACATCGGTGCTAAAGCGGATAGCGAAGAAGCTGCAAAAGAAAAAGTTGCAGCCTTACAAGCCGACTTAGAAAAATTACAAAATTAATGAAATGAGTCACTTACGATTGTGAGTGGCTCTTTTAGTTTCGCATTAAATATTGCTAATGAGGAAATAAAATGATATAATATATTTATATTACAAATGTTAATTGAACGCACACTATTTTTCAAAGTAAGAGGGGAAAGACAATGAATAAAGAAACGAAACGTTTTTTACTAGGAAGTGTAGCACTATTGTCATTGGTAGTAGCAGGGTGCTCTACTGAAAAAAAAGATAGTAAAACGACACAAGTTACAACTGCTGAAGCTTCAACAGAAGAGACCACTCAAGTGACGACACAAGCGGCAGCACAAGATGTCAGCAATTATAAAACAGACGGTACACAGCCATCTGAAACATTTAACTGGGAAGCAACGGTAGCCCCATTAAAGAATTCTGAAAAAGAATACATTGATACTAATGGAAATAGAGTAAAAGAAAAATCGTACTCTCTAGCAAATGCAGTTTTGACACTGCAAGATACGAAGAGTAAAATCACTGAGCCAAAAGTTCTTGAAGCATTGAAATTACTAGATGCTGTATTTATAGACCAGGGAAATATTGGAGAGCTCTTAAAGGCTGCAGGAGTATCGAGTCAAAAGGAACTTTATACAAAGATTTGGAATGATTTTATGGTATCGTTCCTCAAATCAGCTAGACCAGAATTTACTAATGATGCTACGTATGAATATGCGGGTATCACCTATGCAATTAAGGACTATGGTCCAATGAAGCTAAAAGTTGATGTGAATTCGCTGGGACAGGCTGGTGCTTATACCTTAGAAAGTTATGGTGTAGAGGGAGATACGGTGTACATCAAGTATAGAGCGCCAATTAAGGATGAAGGAGTAGAGAATCTATTAATCAAGCATCAAACGAATAATCAAGCCTTCTTTGATGCCCTCAAGGAATTGTCTGCAAAAATTGTGAAAACAGATTATAGTAAAAATTTATTATTGAGATTTTTATATAGTTTAGGATCTTTGGAATTTAAAGGAGATGGTTCCTTTGGCACAAAAGGTGATAAAGAATATTTAGACTCAAGCAGATATATTGTAGCGATTAAAGTAGATGATAATGGGAACAAGAGCATAGATATGGATAATTTAGTAGCTTTATTACAAATTCATGCAGATAAAGCATTCGAGGCAAATAAATCCCGATTCAAGTCAACACGTTAACAATGTCATGTTAGCCAGCTACCTAATTAGTGGCTGGTTTTATTGTTGTACTCGAGGGATAACAAAAAATATTTTGAAGCTCAAAGAATTGTGATATAATAATTGCAATTAATCGTGAAAACATTCTCTATATGAGATGAGAGGAGTCATTTATGAAAAAAGAAACGAAACGATTTTTAGCAGGGAGTGTAGCCGTTCTATCACTAGTAGTGGCAGGATGTTCTCAATCTAAATCGACATCAGAATCAACAAAGGAAACAACAGAAGCAACAACGACTACTCAAGCAGTAGTCGAAAAGTCGAAAGATAGCAAAAATCCAGCAGCCTCATTTGACTGGAACGCAAAAGTCGCACCAATGACGAAATATGAACAAACTTTTGTCGAAACGAATAGTGGTAAAACAGTGACTAAAAAACTGGACGGTGTGGAAAAAGCAGTAGAAGCCTTGAATGAAAAGAAAAAGAGCATCACTGATACAAAAGTTCAAGCAGCGTTAAAACTCGTGGATGCAGTATTTGTGAACCAAGAAAACTTTGATGTGCTTCTAAAAGCAACAGGAACTTCAAGCCAAGAAGAATTTTTTACGCGTATTTGGAATGATTACATGGTGAACTTCTTGAAGGAAGTACGCCCAACATTTACAAATGATGGGGAAGTGGAGTATCAAGGAGTGAAGTATCCAATTAAAGTCTACGGCCCAATGTACTTAAAGGTAAATACGAATGCCTTAGGAAGAGCTGCGGCCTATACGCTTGAAGATTATAAAGTGGAAGGTGATACAGTATACTTGAAATTAAAAGCACCACGTGTTGACACTTACCAATATGAAGTACAAGCAAGCTATCAAACAAATAATAAAGCGTTCTTTGAGGGGATGCTTCAAGATGCACAAAAAGTCGGACAAACAGACTTTACAAAAGCGCTCTTGTATAAATTTATTTACCGATTAGCAGCCGTTGGATTTAGAGGAGATGGCTATGTCAACTTAGAAGGAATGGATTATTACGATAAAAACAATCACTATTTAGCGATTAAGGTAGACGATAAAGGTAATGCAACTATTGATGATAAGAACTTGGTGAACCTTCTACAAATCGATTTGAAGCCAGCAAATGAAGCTAATAAAGCAAAATTTGAATAAGAAAAATGATCATAAAGCTCCTACAATAGTGGGGCTTTTTTATACTTGGAGGAAATGTTGTAAAAGGGGAAACAATATGTTACAATGAAATTATATTCTACATTGTGATGAAGTACACAAGTTATAAAGAAAAAGAGGAGAAGTTTATGAAGAAAGAAATAAAACGCTTTTTATTAGGAGGTACTGCGCTATTATCACTATTAGTAGCAGGTTGCTCAAAAACAAAGACGGATAATGAAACGAGTCAAGTAAAGACAACTAAATCTTCAACAAAAAAGAAAACACCATCTATTAGCGAGTATAAAACTGACAGCAAAAATCCAGGTGCTGCATTCGACTGGAACTTAGTAGGAGCAGGGTTAAAAGACTATAAACGAGAATTTTATGACATAGAAGGAAAGAGAGTTATTAAGTTGACTGCGTCAGTATTAGACGCAGTTGGGAATCTGCAAAAAACAAAGAGTGAGATTACAGATAGCAAAGTCCTTGCTGCGTTAAAATTATTAGATGCTGTATATGTAGACCAATCAAATATTGGAGATTTAGTCCAAGCTGCGGGAGTATCCAATCAGAAGGAACTCTATGAAAAAATTTGGAACGAGTATATGATTGAAGATATTACTAAAAATCATCCAACATTCAATAACGATGCGACCGCCGAATTAGATGGTGTCACTTATCCAATTAAGGTTTACGGACCAATGAAGCTAAAAATTTATACGAACTCACTGGCTCAAGCAGGTGCATATGAATTACTCAATTATAAAGTTGAAGGCGATATGGTGTACTTGAAGTATAATGCTCCTAGCATGGAAGGAGATACGCAAGTTCATTATTCAAAAGAACAAAAGAATAATCAGGCTTTCCTTAACAAAATTAAGGAAGAAACAGAAAAATCATCTGGACAAGATTATAATAAGAACCTGATTATGAGAACTATTTTCACTTTAGCAACTGTACAATTTAAAGGGGATGGATCGTTTGGCGTCGAAGGAAGTGGAGAATTTTACGTTAGTGGCCCTTATTATCTAGCTGTTAAAGTTGATGAAAATGGAAAAACAAGTATTGATCTTACCAATTTACTTGCTCTCATTCAAATTCACTCTAAGTCAGCCACTGAGGCGAATGAAGTAAAATTTCAAAAAAATCAATAATCGAAAAACCGGTACCCTCATTTAGGACCGGTTTTATTGGATCTATCCTTACCAGGATTATTTTAAAATAATTTGTTTATTTGGGGCACAATGATTGCATGTAATCGTAAAAAATCTCTCTATGTTCTGAAACTCCACTCTTGTTTCATCTTGCCCTGATTCGGTACAATTAGTAGTCATTTACAAGTAAAGTTGGAAGCGGATCTGATGGCAGAAGGGAGGGCTTTTATAGAAGGAATAGGGAGAGAAACCTTCCTCTACCGTTTAGTGCCTAATTGTAGTATAATATGAAGCAGACAATGAGGAGAAAAGATGAAATTATTAGCATTTGATACCTCGAGTAAGGCTCTTTCTGTAGCGATATTAGAAGATGAGACTCTACTTGCAGAAACAACATTAACCATTAAAAAGAATCATA
>CALCML010000141.1 GCA_937967765.1 uncultured Carnobacterium sp. | reverse complement strand
TGTATCATGTATGATACGTATCATGCATGATACACTTAAGGTAAACGGAGGTGTATTTATGAGGTATAAACGTGAATTTACAAAGGAAAACTTTGAAGAGTTAATGGAAATGCCGTATGGGAGGATGGTAAAAGCAGCTGCGATTCTACAACTGATTGAAGAAGAAGGAGTTACTCCGGAGATGATTGAAAAATGGGGAAAATTCAATGAAGAAAAAGGAGTTATGTATTTGGTCTTCGAAGTAGAAGCTATTACGGAAGGAGTGAATGGCAGTGAGTTCTTTACGAGAACAAACATTCTCGATTATAGCATCGCGCTATCCGAACTTTAAAGAGGATTTGGCAAGAGAATTGGCTTTGTACAGGGCAGCTCTACGAATCATTAAGCTCCGTATGGAAAGTGGTTTATCAAAAGCGGAGTATGCGAAGAGAGTGGGGATTGAGCGAACGAACCTTTCACGATTAGAAAAAGGGAAGATCAATCCGAAATTATCTACACTCATCGAACTGGCACACAAAAACGGATATGAGGTGGATATTCAGCTCAAGCCGTTTGGATATTAAACAAATGGAATTAGCTACTCTGACACTTGTTGGAGTAGCCTTTTTATTTCCACTAAAAGACGGTATAATAAACGTGATAAACTCTGGAGGAACAGAAATGAAGAAAAACGAATTTTATACAGTAACAATCGAGGATTTAACGCATGAAGGACTTGGTGTTGGGAAGGTCGATGGATTCCCGCTATTTATTGAAAATAGTATTCCAGGAGAAGTCGTGCGTGTGAAGACGATGAAGATTGGAAAAAGTTATGGCTACGCGCGTGTGGAGGAGTGGCTGGAAGTGAGCCCGAATCGTGTGGAGGTGAAAGACGCCCTTGGAACACGTGTGGGGACAATGCCGTTGCAACATATGACATACGAGAGCCAGTTGGCCTTCAAGCAGCAACAAGTGAAAAATGTGATGACGAAAATCGCGAAGATGCCTGAATTAGAAGTTCGTCCAACGCTTGGAATGGAGAGTGCGCTGGGCTACCGAAACAAGGCGCAAATTCCAGTGCGTACGGTAAACGGTCAGTTGACGACAGGCTTCTTCAAGAAGAACTCACATGACTTAATTCCAATTGAAGACTTCCATATTCAAGACCCTCAAATTGACCGCTTGATTGTGGCGGTGCGTGATATTTTAAGAAAGTATCCAGTGGTGGCGTATGATGAGGCCAATCATACTGGCGACTTGAAGCATATTATCGTGCGACGCGGCTT
>CALCML010000140.1 GCA_937967765.1 uncultured Carnobacterium sp. | reverse complement strand
ATTGCCTTACCACGATTATAAGCAAATTCCTTATGCACAATAATACTTAAGGCATCGACTACTTCACCATTTAACATGATATCCATCTTCACAAGATTGCTTGCACGATATCCGATTAAATCGTAATCAAGAGACGCATACCCTTTTGTACTTGATTTTAACGAGTCAAAGAAATCGAAGATGATTTCTGAAAGTGGCATCTCGTAAATCACGTTTACGCGGTACTCATCTAGATAATCCATCGTTACAAACGTTCCACGTTTACGTTGGCAAATATCCATTACGCTACCTACGTATTCATTAGGTACCATGATAGATGCTTTTACGTAAGGTTCTTCAATAGATTGTACGCTTGATTGATCTGGCATTTCTGCAGGGTTTGAAACCACCACTTCTGTACCGTCAGTCTTTTGTACATGATAAATTACAGACGGAGCTGTTGTAATCAAGTCTAAGTCAAATTCACGTTCTAGACGTTCTTGAATAACGTCCATGTGTAGTAATCCTAAGAATCCACAACGGAAACCAAATCCAAGCGCTTGAGATGTTTCTGCTTCGAATTGAAGTGCAGCGTCATTTAACTGTAATTTTTCTAATGCATCACGTAAATCATTATATTTCGATGAATCGATAGGATATAAACCACAGTATACCATTGGGTTCATTTTACGATATCCATCTAATGGTTCAGCTGCAGGGTTATTCGCTAAAGTAACAGTATCCCCGACACGAGTATCTTGGATAGTCTTGATAGAAGCAGTGATATAACCAACATCCCCAACCATTAAGTAATCACGACTAATTGGTTTTGGAGAGAAAATACCTACATCCACAACATCAAAAGTCTTCCCATTGCTCATCAATTGAATTTTATCACCAGGTTTTACAATTCCGTTTTGAATACGGACATTTAAGACAACCCCACGATACGCATCATAGACTGAGTCAAAAATCAACGCTTGTAATGGTGCTTCTAAGTCTCCAGTTGGTGCAGGGACTTTTTCTACAATTTGTTCTAAGATTTCTGGAATGCCGATTCCAACTTTAGCACTGGCAAGAACGGCCTCACTTGCATCAATCCCGATCACATCTTCTATTTCCGTACGCACACGTTCAGGGTCTGCTGCAGGAAGATCAATCTTATTGATAACTGGTAAGATTTCTAAGTCGTTATCGATGGCTAAATAAACGTTTGCTAATGTTTGTGCTTCAATCCCTTGAGCCGCATCCACTACAAGAATCGCACCTTCACAGGCTGCTAAGCTTCGTGATACTTCATAAGAGAAGTCCACGTGTCCAGGGGTGTCGATTAAATGGAAGATGTATTCCGTACCGTCATTGGCATCATATGTTAATTCAACGGCATTTAATTTAATCGTAATCCCACGTTCTCTTTCAAGATCCATTGAGTCTAATAATTGGTCTTGCATTTCACGGTCAGCAACAGTATCAGTCGCTTGCAAAATACGATCGGCCAACGTTGACTTTCCGTGGTCGATATGCGCAATAATCGAGAAGTTTCGAATGCGCTTCTGTCTTTCTTTCATTTCTTCTAAATTCATGAATAACTCCTTAATACACTACTACGTTAAAATTCAAATAATTCAATCAAACTACAATAATAATGGCAAGAACAATTCAGCTAAGTATAAGAAGATAAAGAATCCTAATACGTCTGTAGCTGTTGTTACAAAAATCGTTGATGAAATGGCTGGGTCTAGGTTTAATTTCTTCAATAACAAAGGTACGAAAAATCCGAAGAATGCCCCTACCATTAAGTTCATTGCCATCGCTAAAATGACGATAATCGATAAGAAAAAGTTTTGATATGGGATGTATAGCGCAATCGCTGCAAAAATCCCTGTGATAATTCCGTTGACTAATCCAAGCCAAATCTCATTTAATACATACTTTTTGTCTTTTTCCCATGTTAGTTGACCAATTGCTACCTCTTGGATAACGAGCGCTAATGTTTGAGAAGCTGAGTTCCCACCCATTCCGGTAATGATTGGCATTGCAACCGCAAGAACTACTACTTGTTCAATCGTGTCTTGGAATAAACCTACAACCGCACTCGCCATAAAGGCAGTAATTAAGTTAATTAAGAGCCAAGGTGTCCGTTTGCGAATCGATTCTTTAAAAGGTCCACCGATTCGTTCTGTTCCTTCAACCCCGCTGATTAATAACATATCTTCGTGGTGCTCTTCTTGCAAGACGTGAACGATATCATCGATTGTGATGATCCCAAGTAACACATTTTGCTTATTAACTACAGGTACAACCGATAAGTCATACTTAGTTGAGATACGAGCCACTTCTTCTTGGTCTTCTTCTGGTAAAACAGAGATGATATTCGTATGCATAACGTCATGCAAACTCTCGTCTAAGTCATGCGTAAATAAATCACGAATATCAATCCAACCAATTAATTTCCGTTGTAAACTCGTCACAAAAATAATGTTAATGACTTCTGAGTTTGGAGAAATCTCTCTTAATTTAGATAATGTTTCTTCAACGGTTAAGTGTTCTTTTACCGTAATGTACTCAGTGGTCATAATCCCTCCGGCAGTATCCGGAGCGTAATTTAACATCGTTTGAATATCATCTTGAGAACTTTGTTTCATCATTTTGATGTAACGTTTACGGATTCCAACTGGTAAATTCCCTAAAATATCCACGACATCATCGTTTGACATTTGTTGGAACAGTAAAGCTACCCGTCTAAATGGGAGTTTCTCAAGCATTCGTAATTGGAATTCAGGTTCAGCAACTTCTAAGATTGAAGCTAATCTGGTATTTGAGATAGAGAACATGAAATTCTTTAAAACATCATCATCGACTTCTTCTAACGCCAAGGCGATATCAATCGGATAATTCTCATTAAAAAGCTCTCTAATTTTCTTAACATCTTTATTAGAAACAATTAAAGCAATATTATCTTTCATGACTCTTCTCCTTTCTTTTCCAATAGTACTAGTATAGCATAATTACTGTTCTATCAACAATTCACAAGTAGAAAAAGTTACGCTATAATATAAGAAAATCACTTAGGAGGCCTCTAATGAAAACGAAAGAAGAATGGATTAAAGAATTAGACTTAGAACCACATGTGGAAGGTGGTTATTTCCGTCAGACTTATAAAGCGATTGAAACGGTAGAATTACCAGATAAACGCATCCGTGCCCTCTCTACCTCTATTCTGTTTTTATTAACGAATCAAAACCCATCTCATTTCCATTTACTTTCTTCTGATGAAATTTGGTACTATCACTACGGTCACGCGCTTACCGTGCATATGATTCATCCAGACGGTACATACGAAGCTGTTGAAATTGGGCCTGAGAACGGACAAAAGCTCCAATTTACAGTTCCTGCTGGAGTTATCTTTGGATCTACCATTGAATCAGACAACGAAGAAGACTTTGCGATTGTCAGTTGCAGCGTTACTCCTGGTTTTGAGTACGAAGACTTTAAACTCTATACACAAGACGAATTATTAGAAAAATATCCTGAGCACGAAGGAATTATTCGTCGTCTTGCAGTATCTTCTAAATAAACAAAAAGAACTTAGCAACCAAATGCTAAGTTCTTTTTAATATTATTCAAATGTATCTTTAAAGGCGTTCTTCATTTTGTCGAAGAAGTTCTCTTCTCCATTATGAAGGTCCGTTCCTTCCTCACTAGCAAATACTTGTAACGCTTGTCTTTGCTTATCTGTCAGTTTCTTAGGAGTATCTACGATGACTTCTACATGTTGGTCACCGTTTCCTGTTCCGCGAAGTTTTGGAGCACCTTTTCCACGTAAACGTAAAATTGTTCCTGATTGTGTTCCAGCAGGAACTTTTAATTTCACTTTACCATGAACAGTCGGCACATCCACTTCGTCCCCAAGAGCCGCTTGAGCAAAGTTTACATGGAGTTGATAGTAAATATCTGCTCCTTGACGCTTAAATGTCTTGCTTTGTCCAACACGGAAGATGACGTAAAGGTCACCATATGGACCACCATTGAAACCAACTTCCCCTTGGCCTTGAAGACGCATTTGATTTCCATCTTCAACCCCAGCAGGGACTTTTACTTTCACTTTATGAGTTTCATCTACTTGACCATGACCATGACAGGTTGGACATTTTTCTTTAATTTCTTGTCCTGTACCATGACACACATCACAGGTTGTTTGGCTCATCATACGACCGAATGGTGTATTTCTCTCAACGTTAATCACACCTGCACCATGACATTTTGAACATGTTGTTGGATGCGTACCAGGTTTTGCACCAGTACCATGACAGGTTTGACATTCGTCGCTGCGGTGATAATGAATCGTTTCTTCTTTACCAAAGATAGCTTCTTCAAATGTTAAATCCATAACGTATTGAAGATCAGCCCCTTGACGCGGCATATTTGCACGATCTGCACGACTTCCTCCGCCACCGAAGAAACTACTAAAGATATCTTCGAATCCGCCAGTAAAGTTTCCATTACCGCCGAATCCTCCGAATCCATCAAAACCACCACCGAATCCGCCACCACTGAAACCAGAATTTGGATCGTAAGAAGCGTGTCCGTATTGGTCATAGGCTGCACGTTTTTGTGCATCTCCTAAGATTTCATAAGCTTCAGCGATTTCTTTAAACTTTTCATCTGCTCCAGGTTCTTTATTAATATCTGGATGGTATTTTTTAGATAGTTTACGATAAGCTTTCTTAATATCTGCTTCAGAGGCATCTTTGGATACGCCTAAAATTTCATATAAATCTCTTTTGGCCACTGAATTGCCCCTCCTTTTCTTTCATAGTTTACAAAGGATATGGGCGTAAGGCCACTAAGTAGCCATACACCCTATCTTTTTAGCAAATATTAGTCTACTTCTTCGAAGTCAGCGTCTACAACGCCATCGTTATTTGAAGATGCTTGTTCTGTTGAACCTTCTTGTGAAGCGCCTGCTGCTTGTTGAGCTGCAGCTGCTTGTTCATAAAGTTTAACAGTTAAGTTTTGCACGACTTCATTTAAAGCGTCACGTTTTACTTTCATAGCTTCTAAATCGTTTGCTTCCACAGCTGCTTTCAATTCATCACGAGCTGCTTCTGCTTTTTGAACGTCACTAGCATCTACTTTACCGTCTAATTCTTTCAATGTTTTATCAACAGTGAAGATTAATTGGTCAACTTCGTTACGTAAATCTACTTCTTCTTTACGTTTTTTATCTGCTTCAGCATTTGCTTCTGCATCTTTTACCATACGTTCGATTTCTTCGTCTGATAAACCTGAAGAAGATTTGATTGTAATAGCTTGTTCTTTACCAGTTCCTAAATCTTTAGCACGAACATTTACAATACCGTTTTTATCGATATCGAAAGTTACTTCAATTTGAGGCACACCACGAGGAGCGGCTGGAATATCTGTTAATTGGAAGCGACCTAAAGTCTTATTGTCCGCTGCCATTGGACGTTCACCTTGTAATACGTGTACGTCTACTGCTGGTTGGTTATCCGCTGCAGTTGAGAATACTTGTGATTTGCTTGTTGGGATTGTAGTGTTACGATCGATTAATTTAGTGAACACGCCACCCATTGTTTCGATACCAAGTGATAATGGTGTTACGTCTAATAATACGATATCTTTCACATCACCAGAGATAACCCCACCTTGGATTGCAGCACCCATCGCTACTACTTCGTCTGGGTTTACTGATTTGTTAGGTTCTTTACCAGTTTCGTTACGAACAGCTTCAACAACTGCTGGAATACGAGTTGATCCACCAACTAATAATACTTGGTCGATATCTGAAGCTGTTAAACCTGCGTCAGCTAATGCACGACGAACTGGTTCTTTTGTACGTTCTACTAAATCATGAGTTAATTGATCAAATTTAGCACGAGTTAATGTTACTTCTAAGTGTAATGGGCCAGCTGCACCAGCAGAAATGAATGGTAAGCTGATTTGAGTTTGAGATACACCAGATAAGTCTTTTTTAGCTTTTTCAGCAGCATCTTTCAAACGTTGCATTGCCATTTTATCGCTTGATAAATCAATACCGTTATCACGTTGGAATTCTTCTACTAAGAAATCAATGATTTTTTGGTCGAAGTCATCCCCACCAAGATGGTTATCACCAGCTGTTGATAATACGTCGAATACGCCGTCTCCTAATTCAAGGATAGATACGTCGAATGTACCACCACCAAGGTCGAATACTAAGATTTTTTCTTCATGGTCAACTTTATCAAGACCATATGCAAGAGCTGCTGCAGTTGGTTCGTTAACGATACGTTCTACTTCTAAACCAGCGATACGACCAGCGTCTTTAGTTGCTTGACGTTGTGCGTCGTTGAAGTATGCAGGTACTGTAATAACTGCTTTGTCAACCTTTTCTCCAAGATATTCTTCAGCATAACCTTTTAAGTATTGTAGAATCATTGCTGAAATTTCTTGAGGTGTATAAGATTTACCTTCGATTTCTACTTTATATCCTGTTTCGCCCATGTGACGTTTGATAGATGCAATTGTATTTGGGTTTGTTACAGCTTGACGTTTTGCAACTTCACCTACTTGAATTTCTCCATTTTTGAACGCTACAACAGATGGTGTTGTACGGTTTCCTTCTGGGTTTG
>CALCML010000139.1 GCA_937967765.1 uncultured Carnobacterium sp. | reverse complement strand
GAACAATTAACGGGGACTGCGGGCGAAGTTGAATATTCTGTAGATGGAAATGGATATGTTATTACTGGTACAGAAAAAGTTACGAAGCAACCAAAGGATGGGATGGACTTAACGCTAACGATTGATAAGAGATTACAAACGTATTTAGAATCTCTTGTTAGTGAAGCAGATAAAAAATACCAACCAGTTCAAATGACTGCAATGCTTGTTGAACCTAAAACAGGGAATATCGTTGCGGCAACACAACGCCCAACGTATAACTCAACAACA
Source organism: uncultured Carnobacterium sp. (assembly GCA_937967765.1). Lineage (GTDB taxonomy): Bacteria > Bacillota > Bacilli > Lactobacillales > Aerococcaceae > Granulicatella. The sequence goes on along the minus strand of CALCML010000139.1, from coordinate 3,118 downwards.
AAAGAGGGTATTGATGTTCAATGGAACAATTTATTGATGGATCAAGCTTTTGAACCTGGTTCAACGATGAAAGTGTTGGCGCTCGCTGCAGCGATTAATGAAGGGGTCTTTGATCCAAATGAAAAATACAAATCGGGTAGTATAAAAATTTATACCGATTTAGTTCGAGACTATAATAAAGTGGGTTGGGGAACCATTACATACTTAGAAGGGTTAGCCCATTCAAGTAACGTTGCGTTCGTTCACATCATCCAAAAAATTGGTGTCGAAAAATGGAAACAATATTTAGAAGCGTTTGGCTTTGGAAAATCAACAAATTCAGGTTTTGCTAATGAGGTTTCAGGGTCAAACCCATTCAACTCTTACTTACAACAATTATCAACTGGTTTTGGACAAGGGATTACGGTCACACCTTATCAAATGATGCAAGCTTTCACTGCCATTGCAAATGGTGGTCAAATGCAGAAGTTACGTTTGGTGGACCATTTAACAGATCCGGATACTGGAAAAGAAACACCAAACCCAACAACAGCTTTAGGAAAAGTAATTTCTCCAGAGACTGCTAAGAAAACTCTTCAATTTTTATATCAAGCAACACGTATGAAAAACGGAACGAACTATGATTTTAATATTGATGGGGAAGCAGTCGCAGCTAAAACAGGGACGGCTGAATTCATCAATCCGGAAACAGGTAAATACTACTCAAACGGAAACAACTATATTTTCTCTGTTGTAGGATTTGCGCCGTATGATGATCCGAAATATATCCTATATATCACAGTGAAACAACCGCGAGTAGCTGTAACAGGTAACCAAATTATTAAAGAAATTTTCAATCCATTAATGAAGAGAAGTTTAGAATATTCTAGACTCTCAGAGTAAAAGAAGGAGGAAGAACATGTTTGCGAAAGAACTAGCGGACTTGTTAGTCATTAAAGAAGTGGAAGGTTCCCTTGAGGGCGTCACTGTAGAAAAATTAGCACAAGATTCGCGTAAAGTTGTGCCCAATACTATGTTTTTCTGTATCGAAGGTGTAACGGTAGATGGGCATCAATTTGCAGGAAAAGCAAAAGAGCTAGGAGCGAGCGTGTTCGTGGCTTCGAAATCTATCAAAGAACAAGTGGGAGATTCACCTGTGATTTATGTCAAAGACGTAACACGTGTGATGACCCTCTTTGCAAATCATTTTTACGGGTATCCATCAGAGTCATTAAATATGATTGGAGTTACAGGGACAAATGGGAAAACTACTGTAACGCATATGATTGACTACTTATTAGAAGAATTAGGAAAACCAACAGCACTGATTGGAACGATGTATCGTAAAATCGGTGAGGAACGTATCGAAACAAGAAATACAACGCCAGAAATCTTAACGGTGCATGAAACATTGCAAAAGGTGAAAGAAATCGGTGGAGACACTTGTATTATGGAAGTTTCTTCTCATGCCCTTCAATTAGGTCGTGTGTGGGGAATTGACTATAATGTAGCGGTATTTACAAACCTTACGCATGAACATTTAGATTTGCATAAAACAATGGAAAACTATGCACATGCTAAAAGCTTATTATTCTCACAATTAGGAAACCATTCTAAAAATGGCAAACCTCGTGTAGCGATTTTAAATCGTGACGAAGAGCATTATGAGCAATTCGCATACTCAACTCCTTGCGAAGTGATTTCATATGGATTTAGCGAAAAAGCAGATATCCGTGCGACAAATGTTCAAACAAACGGAGCGACAACTTCATTTACAGTAACAATGAATGGACAAGAGCTTCCTGTTGTGATTCCGATGATTGGACTCTTTAATGTCTATAATGTTTTGGCTGCTTTTGCAGTAGCGATTGTGAATGGAATTTCACTTGAACGTGCTGTGAGCCGAATGAAACGATTCCCTGGTGTAGGTGGTCGTATGCAGTTGATTCAACAAGGACAACCATTCCAAGTGATTATCGACTTTGCACATACACCTGATGGGCTACAAAATGTGCTTGAAACACTTGAAAAAGTGAAAGTAAATCGGGTGATTACTATCATGGGTCATAGTGGTGGTAACCGTGATTCAAGTATGCGCCCTGAGCTTGGAGAAATTGCATTTGATAAATCCGATTATGTGATTTTAACAGCGGATAATCCAAGAAATGAACCGCTTGAAAAGATTTATGCAGAAATTTTAGCAGGAAGAAAAGATGAAAAGACTGCTTATGAATGCATCGATAATCGAGAAAGTGCGGTAAAACGCGCTTTAGAAATCGCGCAAGAAGGGGATATCTTACTATTTGCTGGTAAAGGTGTTGAGCCATACCAAGTGATTGGTGACGAGTATATTCCTTATAATGAAGTAGAAACCGTTATTGCAAGTTTAGAAGCATTAGGCTTTAAAAATCACGAGTAGAAGAAGGAGAAGATTATGATCGAAGTCATTTTATCAGTCGGCTTAGCGTTTTTAGCAACGGCTATCGCTGAACCACATTTCATTCAATATATGAAGATGAAACAATTAGGTCAAACTACATTAGATGAAGGCCCATCATGGCATAAAGCCAAAAGTGGAACTCCAACAATGGGTGGCCTTGTGTTCCTTTGTATGATCAGTATTTCTAGTTTAATTGTCGGAGCTGTTTTCGGACACTTCAATTTCGTTTTATTAAGTGGCGTTATTGGTTTTGCCTTCTTCGGATCAATTGGGTTCTTAGATGATTTTATTAAAGTGTTTAAAAAACAAAACGAAGGATTAAAGAGTCACGAAAAATTTGGATTACAATTGATTGGCTCTGCAATCTTTGTGGGATTATATCTGCTTAGTGGAAATGCTCCATTAATTTACATTCCATTCTTTGGAGAAGTAAATAGCATTATCATCTTTGCATTATTCACGATTATTTGGATTACTGGATTTTCAAACGCAGTTAACTTAACAGATGGTTTAGATGGATTAGCTGCTTCAACAAACACTATTGCTTATGGAATTTATGGATTTATCGCTTATGAATCAGGTCAACGTTCGATTGCAACGTTCTGCTTCTGCGTAGTCGGTGGGCTCCTTGGTTTCTTAGTATTTAACTGGAAACCAGCCAAAGTCTTCATGGGAGACGTTGGTTCATTAGCTCTTGGT
>CALCML010000138.1 GCA_937967765.1 uncultured Carnobacterium sp. | reverse complement strand
ATCAGTAAAGAAGAAGCGCAAGAGATTATCATGAAGGACATGACCGAACAATTAAGTAAGGAACGTGCCATCATGATTAAAGAGTCTGAGCAGCTTGCAAAAGATGAAGCAGATAAAAATGCTAAAAATATTATTCTTCAAGCGATTCAACGTTCCGCAGCGGACTTAGTTTCAGAGAATACAGTAACGGTTATGACGTTACCAAGTGATGAAATGAAAGGTCGTATTATCGGACGTGAGGGACGTAATATTCGTACCCTTGAATCATTAACAGGAATTGATGTTATTATCGATGAAACACCAGAAGCGGTGGTATTAAGTGGGTTTGACCCAATTCGTCGTGAAATCGCGAAAATGACGCTTGAAAAATTAATTTCAGACGGTCGTATTCATCCTGCACGTATTGAAGAAATGGTTGAAAAATCTCGTAAAGAAATGGATGAGCGTATTCGTACAATCGGTGAACAAGCAACGTTCGAAGTTGGAATTCACTCATTACATCCTGATTTGATTAAGATTTTAGGTCGTTTATACTTTAGAGCTAGTTACGGTCAAAACGTATTGAACCACAGTATCGAAGTGGCTAAGCTTGCTGGAGTGATGGCAGGCGAATTAGGTGAAGATGTGAACCTTGCAAAACGTGCTGGTTTACTTCACGATATCGGTAAAGCACTCGATCATGAAATTGAAGGTTCTCACGTTGAAATCGGAGCAGAAATCGCTCAGAAATATAAAGAGAATAAGATTGTTGTTAATGCAATTGCCTCTCACCACGGTGACGTAGAAGCAACTTCAACAATCGCGGTACTTGTTGCAGCAGCCGATGCCCTATCAGCAGCTCGCCCAGGTGCTAGACGTGAATCAATCGAAAACTATATTCGTCGATTAGAAAGATTAGAAGCCATTGCAACTGAACATGAAGGTGTTGAACGAAGCTTTGCGATTCAAGCCGGACGTGAAGTTCGTGTAATGGTACAACCTGACAAGATTAGTGATGAAAAAGCGATTATTTTAGCGCATGACATCAAGAATCAAATTGAGGAAGAACTCCAATATCCAGGACATATTAAAGTTACAGTTATTCGTGAGACAAGAGCAGTCGAATATGCTAAGTAATCATTGATTGACTTTGACTCTACTGAAAGAGTAGATGTAAAACTGGAAACCCCATGACAAGTTGTCATGGGGTTTTATTTTACTTTTTATAGATATAAACAAGGCATTCTCTATTAGAGAATGCCTTGTTTGTTTGAACTATTGATTACGAGCTTCTTGAGTCGTTTGTTCATGGTTATTGTTATTGTTGCTATTATTGTTGTTTTGCTGACGATTGTTTTGTTGCTGGTTTTGTTGAGTTGTACGTTCCTCAGCTGTTGTTGGTTGTTCTAGTTGGAACTCATTTGTAATAGGGTCAGAACTATCTTTACCAACCGTTACAACCAGAGTTACCGAAACGCTAGGCCCACTGATATTTTGGAATGTCACTTTATTCGTTGAAACAGTTTGCGTTTGTCCGTTTACAGTGACTTTGTATTGTGGCTTATCTCTAGAGTTTGTTTGATAATTATCCCACGTTACAGTCAGCGCCTTCTTACTCTTATCGTAAGTAGCTTTCAAACCAGTTGGGCCATCAATTCTCGTGCCGTAATTAGTAGATTGTTGAGTTGGAACATGACCTTTAACAAATAACTCAGTTGAAATCATATTCGCTGGTGTTCTTGGACCAGGAAGACTTAAAGGGTTTGATCCAAGCTCAATTTGTTGTTTTACAACGCTATCAGGTTGTTCCCAATCTTCCCGGCTAGAAAATTGTGCCATGTATTGCATTAAATAATAGTAAATCCACTTAGGATAAGTTTGTTCGGTTTGGTTTAATCCTCCACCCTCAACGTAAGGATTGTCATATCCTGTCCAAACGGTAATTGTATAATCCGTTGAATAACCAATAAACCATGAATCGGGAATGATATTTTCATATTCGGAAGCCCCCATGGCTAGTTTTTGCTCAGTAGTGTAGTTTGATGAACCTGTTTTGGCAGCAGTAGGAAAACCGTCGATAGCTACTTGAGTGGCGAAGCCATATTTGAATGAGTCTTTAAGGACGTCAGTAATCATGTAAGCAGTTGAATCTTTCATCGCTTGCTTTTGTTCTGGTTTAAATTCATACTCTTGACCATCTCGAGTCGTTACTTTAGAAACAGTATATGGCTTCGAATAAGTACCATAGTTGGCAAAAGTTGCATATGCCGCTGCCATTTTAACAGGAGATATGTCAGCCCCGATTGAATTACTTTCAACTAAGTAATCTTTCCCATCGTTTGTGATTTGAATATCTAAATTCTTTAAGAATGATTTGATATTCCCTTCTCCAACAGCTTTAAAGGTTTGTAAAGCTGTTGTGTTACGAGAGTATACTAATGCGGTTCTCAAAGTCATACTACCTTTATAATCGAAATCCCAGTTGTTCAATTCTACGCCGTTTGAATAAGTAGTTCGTTGATCTATAATCGTTTGTCCAGTAGAGTAATTTAAATATTCAATTGCTGGGCCATAATCAATAATTGGTTTGATTGTTGAACCTGTACTACGTGAATTGTCAGTAGCTCGGTTATACCCGAGTAGAGTTGTTTGTTTTCTGCCACCGTTTATTGCTCTAACTGCACCAGTTTTGTTATCAATCATAACGACGGCATTCTGAATTTTATCATCGATATATTCAATATATTCCTTAGTGTTTACAATGTCGTAAAGTCGTTGCTGTGCTTTAGCGTCGACAGTAGTCTTGATTATTAAGCCATCGTTATAAGGATCAAGTCCTGTTTTTTCTTGTACTTCTTTTAAAACCATTGTTACGAATGAATCGTAAACAAGTGCTTTATCATTACTATCGACATTGTTATTATGTGCGATTAATCCTTCAGTAATTGGAGTAGCGACTGCTTGATCATATTGCTCTTTTGTAATTTTTCCATTTTCTTTCATGGAATAAAGTACTAAGTCACGACGTTCTTTTGCTTGATCCGCATTCGCATATGGGTCGTATGAATTAGGTGCTTGTGGCATTCCGGCAAGTAGAGCTACTTGAGGTAAGCTTAATTCAGATAATTCTTTATTGAAGTAGTAGTGTGAAGCAGTACCAAATCCATAGACATTATTTGCCATATACACTTTGTTTAAATAGTACGTAAGAATCTGTTCCTTAGAGTAATTACGTTCTAATTGAAGTGCTAGCATGATTTCTTGAATTTTTCGTTTGTAGGTTTGATCTTCTTTCTTCGTAGAGAATACCGCTAATTTCACTAGCTGTTGAGTAATCGTACTACCACCTTGAGTAATTTGACCGGCTTTCGCGTTTCGTAGGAATGATCCTGCGATACGGATTGGGTCAATCCCCATATGAGAGTAGAAGCGTTTATCTTCGATAGAAGTGATTGCATCCTTTAGTAATTGTGGGACTTGTTCACTGGTGATAAGATCTCGTTTTTCACCACCAAGTGAATAAATAAGTTCGCCATCCTTATCAAGGATTTTAGTTTCTGTAGCTCCTTCTAAATCACTTGCTTGAATGGTTGGGGCAGTCGCACCGTAGTAAGCGAAGATTGCGACGATAGCAATAATAGCCACAGTCACAAAAGCGGCAATACCAATTAAAATTTTCTTCCAGAGTTTTTTCTTAGAAGGAGTATGCGCCTTTTTCTTTGTATGACGATGCTGAGATGAACGGGTTTGTTCAGTATTGTTTTCAGTCATAGATTGACCTCCTTTATAATAAGCTATCTACTGCATCTAAGTAATTTAGCGTCATTTGCAGAGATAGTGAAATTGATTGACCATGTTCTTTAATATAGGTCAACGGAATTGATTGTCGTTTCGTGCTTGAATCATGAACGAATTGTTCAATCCATTTATATTCAAGTAAATAATATTCCCTTAGACTAGAGAAATAGAAAATAACAAATGCGATACCGCCTTGTTCACAGCAATCTTTCATATGTTCTAGCTGATGCTCATGAATATTCTTTAACGGGAACGAAGTTTTATTCTTCGTTTCCTTCGCTTCAAAATCGATATATCTTCCTTTATACACACCGTTATAGTCGGTTGTCGATGCCTGACGAAAATAGGCTTCCGTAATCTGCGCTGCGCTACGGGCAGGGTAGTTTACTTTAACGACTTGAATCGGTGTCGGTTTCTTGTGGATGACTGCTCGTTTTTGAAGACGATAGAGTTCATTGGTTTGATTCAATATGTTCTCTAAACCCATACCGCGACTACTATAATTTGTTTGCATTGTTTGAGACCGAGTAGCCCGTGATAATTGTTTTTGTCCTTTTGGATATTGAATCATTTTATCCCTCCTATGGCGTCTATTATAACATTTTGGGCAAAAAATGAGAAAAACTATTGCTTTTGTTACATTTTCTTAATCTCTATTCAAAATTCTTGTTAAATTACTGGCGTTTAAGTCAATTATGTTTTACAAAAGAGGAAGAGTATTGTAAAATAAATGAGTATGTAAATCCATTCATCTTTAAGGTGAATAATGAATTTATGGAGGAATAATATGACAGCAAAATTCGAAAAAGTTGAAACAAATAAAGTTGTTTTAACATTTGAAATCTCACAAGAAGATATTAAAAAAGGTTTGGACCAAGCGTTTAACCGCGTTAAAAAGAACGTGAACGTACCTGGTTTCCGTAAAGGTAAAGTAAGCCGTCAAGTATTTGAAAAAATGTACGGTGAAGAAGCTTTATACCAAGATGCATTAAACATTCTTTTACCAGATGCATATGATAACGCAGTTGAAGAAACTGGTATTTTCCCAGTAACTCAACCAACAATCGATATCGAATCAATTGAAAAAGGTAAACCATGGGTTATCAAAGCAGAAGTAATTGTTAAACCTGAAGTTAAATTAGGTGAATACAAAGGATTAACTGTTGAAAAACAAGATCGTACAGT
>CALCML010000137.1 GCA_937967765.1 uncultured Carnobacterium sp. | reverse complement strand
GCTTCTTGCATCTTTTCCATCTTAGAAACGGAAGAATGAGTCTACAGGTAATACGAATACTGTAGCTCCACCTACACGAACTGGAACTGGAGTTGTTAGCGCGCTATCAAGCATGCTGTCGATATGCACTGGTGGCACAGTCATTTGTTCGCGTGATTGGCAATTTTCTTTAATGATATCTAACGCTTCTTCTACACGTTCTTCTTCAATCCCGATGATGAAAGTAGTGTTTCCTGCGCGTAAAAATCCACCTGTTGTTGATAAACGAGTTGCGCGAATATTTGCTTGTGCAAACTCATCTCCTAATAAATGTGCATCTTTATCTTGTACAATCGCAATTAATAATTTCATGATTTCATTCTCCTATTTTGTAAAATATTTTGGGTAACGTTCCACTAAAACGCGGAAGCACTCTTCCACGACTTCTTCAATGGATTTTGTCGCATCAATCGATACAATTCTTTCTGGATATTTTTCTACTAACTCTAAATATCCATTGCGAACCATCGTATGGAAGCTTAATCCTTCTTGATCTAAGCGGTCAAATTGACGGTTCCCTCTTGCTTTATGAATACGTTCCAATCCAACTTCAGCCGGCACATCTAAGTAAAGCGTCGTGCTTGGTTCTAGGCCATCCGTTGCAAAATGATTTAACTGTGCAACTTCTTCTACACCAATCCCACGAGCCACTCCTTGATATACCAAAGAGCTATCGACAAAACGATCACAAAAAACAATATTTCCTTTTTCTAAGTTTGGTAAGATACGATCTTTTAAATGCTGGCGACGACCCGCTGCATATAAAATCGCTTCTGTCCGTTCATCCATTTCGGTGTTGTTCACATCCAGAATGACTTTACGAATATCTTCAGCAATGCGACTTCCACCAGGTTCTCTTGTTGAAACAATATCCACGAGCGCGTGTTTTTGTAACAAAGGAATCAGTTGGTTGATGACAGTTGTTTTCCCAGCGCCATCAGGACCTTCCATCGTGATAAACAATCCTTTCATATTATCCCCCATTCCTTTCAATTTCTTTTCTATTATACGATATTTTCATCTTTTAATAAACCAAATTCCTATAAGAATTTTCACCAATTTCTCCTCCCCCTTTTCCTTTGCATAACACAATATTAAAAAATAGCACTGTGATTACGAAGAAGATTTGTCGGGTTCTTATAGTAGCAGTAATGGGAATTAGGATCAAAGGTGAATTAACAGGAGTTAGGAATTTATTCCTTACTCCTGTTTTGAACTTTGAAGTCGAGAGACTACAGGCTCGAGCCGGTCCCTCATTACAGCTACTATAAAACGAACCCACAAATCTTCGCAGTAATCACAAACCGCAGGTTTTGCGCATTTTGTCTTATGTTGTTTTTTAATATTGTTTCCATGCAAACAGGAACAGGGGCTTGTTGTTAAACAAGCCCCTGTTCCTAGTTAAGTTTTATTAACGCTTCATGGATTTAGAGTACGGACGATTGTAATCCCATAGCAAGAGAAGTAATCCAGCTAAGCCAACAAGCATTGTTGCAACGCCTTCTTTTCCAATCATCTGATGCCCTAAAATAACTACGTATAAACATACCAACATCAAAACGATGCGGATTAAAATTTTCACTTTAGGATTCATGATATCTTCTCCCATCTAATTTCGCTTGGCTCAAGTTCCACAGTTCTTGATACACCTTCGCCATCATAAACAAGTGTTGATTGCAATTCGTTTGTATTATTCACGATTGCATACACTCCTTTTTCAGGATACGCATGTACTTCCACTAATGGATTGCTTGCATACCATTTCGTTAATTCACTTTCTTTATTTGCTGCGTAGAATAACGCACGCATTAATAATCTTGTATTTTCTGGTGTGTATGGAAGTCCTGCGATGTAAACCCCACGACCTTTTCCGTAAGGGTTCGCTGCAAGATGGATTTCCCCGAATTCTTTTCCTTCGGCATTGGCTGGAAGAACGATTCCTTCTTCGACGCCACCTGCACTTACTTTCGGATTGCTAAATTCAAGTACTTCTGTTGCACTCGTTAAGCCATACACGTTTTTAATATTTTCCCCAAAGTCAATCTTATGAACATCTTCAATATCTTCGATAATAAAGTGTTCTTTCAATTCTTTTGTAAAGTATTTATCTGTTGAAAGGCTATATCCCATTTCTCTTTCAACACCCAAAATATCTCCAAGTTGGAAGAATCTTCCTTGATGATGAACGGCTGTTGGTTCCCCAACTCCGACAAATCCACCGCCGTTATACACGAATTCACGAATACGTGTAATGAGCGTTTCATTCTTCCAAACCTCTCCACCGCTAAATGAAGTACCGGCATCCCCCGCGTTGATGATGACATCGACACCTTCTGGAACTCCATCGTTAATGATATCGTCAAAGCTGATAAAGCTTACGTCCACACTTGCACCACTTAAGGCTTCCATAATTCCAAGGTAAGAATAGATTTGTTTGTATGGAAGTTCATGGGCAACCATGTGTGCTTGCCAAGTTCTTAAGCGTCCCCACGCGTTTAAGATGGCAACTTTCAAACCAGTATATGGTTTTGTATGTTTTACGATATCGTAGATTTCTCTAAATTCATCTGTTACATGTTCGATGTAGTCGACAAATTTAGGGAATTTGTATGCAAGACTTAAATAACCGCCGTATCCGATACGGTCTACAGGGTTACGCATGATGGCACGTCTTGCTGATAACCAGTTTTTATTGGCTTCAATCGTAGGATCATTTCCTTCTCGGAATACATCTGGGAAGAAGTATGGTAAGAATCTTCCTTCTGTATATTTTACGTGTGGAATATCTGAAATCATACGAAGAGTTGCTCCGCCACCGACAGAACCTACCACTGCATCTAAACCAATTTGTTCGAAGTATGGTCCGTATGGTTCTGTACCAATCCAGTTATCTCCTAAGAACATCATTGCTTCTTTACCAGCATCATGTACTTCGTCGACTAATTTCTTCGCTTCTCTTGCAACGAACGCTTGAATGAAGTCGATATAGTCTAAGTACGCTTTACTTGGTGTGCGGAATGTTGAGTTATAGTACCCTTCATCCACGATGTCTTCTGCTCTTAAGCGATAGCCTTTTTCCTTAGCAAAAGCTTCAAGTGCTGCGACTGAAACGCTAGCACCATATCCGAACCAGTCCACAAATTTTTCTTTTCCTAAGTTGTTGAAAATTAATGTGAAATGATAGAAGAACGTTGTAAAACGAACCACATCAGTATCCGGATTGTCTTTTAACCATTGTTTTAAATAAGAGTGCATGAATTGATTTGAATGAGGTCCACGTACATCAAATGGAATATCGTGAGGAACATCGCCCCAGTTATTCGTAATATGATTGTACATTTGAGTTGGATCCCAAATCGCATACACTAGAAACGACACTGTATACTCATGGAAAGGACGAGTGCCTTCAATCGTAATCGTGTTGTTTTCTTCATGGACAGTCCATTTCTCAACCGGAACCACTTCTCCAGTAGTACGGTCGATGACTTCCCAATATCTTTTTGGATCATGTACATAGTCTGGTTGCACTTGGTCTTCGAAGTAGCCTTCCATAAATGGAATCGTTAGCGTATCTTCTGTTGCTAACCAGAATTTTGACATGACGAAGATTTGTTGGCACTCTTCCATATGATCTTTGATGAAATCATTATGGTTACGTGCTACAAAGTAGGTTGTATAGATTTTTGCATCTAATTGTTTGGTTGCTTCATCGAGTTTCGTTCCATCGCTATCACGAATTGCATCTGCACCCCAACGGTCGAGCAATTCTTTAGTCTGTTCAAGAAAATTCGATTCACTTGGTAGGGTTAAACGCCCTTTTGTTTTACCCATTTTCTTTCCTCCTGCGATGACGATTACTCTTTAGAGCCGCCTAGTGTCATCCCTTGTGTTAGTTTATTTTGAACAAGAATGTATAAAATTAATGTTGGTAACATTACTAATACCATCCCTGCGTATAATTGTCCGTATTCAGCTGCCCCACGTTGCGCTTGAATTAAGTTTTTCAACCCTACTGGTAAAGTTTGGTTTTTACCTGGCATTAATGTAAGAGCGATAATGTATTCATTCCAGAATGAGAGGAAGTTGAATAAGATTACTGTGATAATACTTGGTCTTGCCATTGGTGTCATAACGCGAACCATTGTTGTGAAATATCCTGCACCGTCAATCGATGCTGCTTCTTCGAACGTTGTTGGTAATGTCTTGAAGAAGTTTGATAATAAATAAATCGTAAATGGTAATGATGTCGCTGCATACACAACTGCTAAGACGAAAATGTTGTTAAGGAAGAATCCGTTAATGCCGAATCCTTTTAGTCCTTTATCCCAGTCCAGTAACATTAAGAAGATTGGTACAACGATATAGTTTACGTTGATGAATAATCCACCTTTTAGTAAAGAGTTAATGAAACGACTTCCTGGGAATTTGTAACGTGCTAATACGTATGAAGAAGGAATGGCTACAACTACAAGGATTGTTAACGCTAATGCTGTAACAATCACTGAGTTCAACATGTAGTCACCCATTTTTGCTTTATTCCAAGCATCCACAAAGTTTTGGATGTAGAATCCTTCTGGCATTGTCCATGGAGATCCGTAGAACTCTCTATTCTCTTTAACAGAAGCTAAGAAGACCCAGCCCACTGGTACAATAATACTAATCGCTAATGTAATCAGCGCTACGTATATAAAAGCTTTATACAGCTTTTCGAATGAACGAGTATTTCCTTTCATGATCTCCCCTCCTAGTATTCAAGAATATCGCGTTTCGTAATATGACTTACGATACCTGATAATCCGAATGAGAATATAAAGATAACTACCCCGATTGCCATACCGTATCCGTATGAAGAGTTTGTATAAGCTTGTTTGAACATGTAGCTTAAGAACACTTCAGTTGATCCGTCTGGTCCACCGTCTGTCAAGATTTGTACAAGTAAGAAACTTAAGTTAATCGTACTGATAATGAAGAATGTTAATGTTGTACGAATACTATTCCAAATCAATGGTAATGTAACGTTAAAGAATTTACCGATTTTTCCAGCTCCATCAAGGTCAGCTGCTTCATACAAGCTTGCTGGAATATTCGCCATCCCTGCCATATACATAACCATGTAGTACCCAATCGCTTGCCAAATTAATGCAAATGCAAGTGAGTAAATAACAATACTTTGATCACCCAGCCATAATTTATTCCATGCTTCTGGTAATACAGCATTTAAAAGTCCAGCTTTTGGATCATAAATTGCTGAGAAAATACCTGCAATAACTACGATTGATAAAATATTAGGGATGTAGAAAATAATTCTGAAGAAGTTGTTTCCGCGAATCTTTTCTGTTGAAAGGATTGCCGCGAAAAGAACTGCCAATACTACTGTAAAGAGTGTTACCACTACGATTAGTAAGATTGTGTTCTGAATCGTTCTAAAGAAATTTTCATCTTGCCATAAGATTTTAAAGTTATCCAATCCAACAAATTGTTGATTGTTTGAGAATCCGCCCCATTTGAACATGGACATGCGGAATACTTGAATCGTTGGGTAAATTAAAAACGTAAAGAATAAAATTAGTGCAGGTAATAGACACACGAGAATAAATAAATTTTTCTCTCTTTTTCTACGATTTTTCATCGTTCTGCCCTCTTTCAACCATTTTTAGATAAAATGAGAGTGGGCGGAAGGAATTTTCATCCTTGAAAATTGCTTCGCATCCCACTCTTATTTAATTCATTCTATTTGAATTATTCAACTGCTGCTTTTAGTTTTTGGCTAACTTCTTCTACAGATTTTTGCCATTCAGCAACTGTTTTTTGACCAGATGCTACAGAGTCGATTTGACCATATAATGTGTCTTTCATGCTTACGCCTTCAACAGGTTTAGTAGCTACGAAGTTACCATTGATTACGCCATCAACTTCATCTACAACTTTGTATAATGATTTCAATTCATCAGGTAACTTAGCTGTTACACCTTTAATTGGTTGAGCTGCGTTGTATTTAGCAAAGATTTCTGCTGCTTTGTCAGAGTATAAGAATGATAAGAATTCTTTAGCTGCTTCTTGGTTCTTAGATTCTTTTGGAACCCAGATGTGTTCGAAGAATGAGTAAACATAACGTTTGCCACCTTTTTCGATTGCTGGTGCAGCTGTCATAGACCATTTGAATCCTTCTGCACGAGGTGCTTTAGCCATTTCCCCAACTACCCAAGTACCGTTTGGCATGAATAAAGCTTTGTTGTCTAAGATTAATTGTTGGTTCTTAGTGAAGCTTTGTGGGTTTGCGTTTGCTACTGTTGAAGGTTCAACGTTTTGTAAGAATGTTCCTAATGCTTCAAAAGCTTTAGTTGCGCCTTCAGAAGTGAATGCTCCTGTGTCATATTTCATTGCTTTGTTGAATAAATCAACGCCTCCAGCGTTTGCTAATAATGCTGGGAAGAAGCTATCTAAGTATCCAGATACTGGATAAGTGAATAATGAAATGCCATCTTTCTTAGCTTTTTCAGCTAATTCTTTCATACCAGGCATATCTTTTGGAACTTCCCAACCTTTAGATTTGAATAACGCTTCGTTGTAGAATAATCCTGTTGGAGCGTAGAACATTGGTGCTAAGTAGTGTTTTCCGTCTCCGTAAGGGTCAGTTACTGTTGTTCCTAATACGTTGTTTAATAATTTTTCAGAAACTTTTTTGTCTTCGCCGTAAACTTTCATATCGAATAATCCAGTTAAGTCAGCTAAAGCTTTTTCTTTAATTAATGTTTCTGGTAAAGCTTTTTTACGTCCTAAAGCTAACATTACGATATCTGGGTAATCGCCAGCTTTCATTTGAGGCGTAATTTTATCTTCGATTTCCTTATCTTGAGTCAATTCCACTTTAACGTTTGGATTTGCCTCTTCATAAGCTTTGATGATTGCTGGCCACATTTCTGCGCCGTAACCACTTTCTAAGGCAGCTAATTTAAGAGTAACTTTCTCTTTAGCAGCTCCTCCTTGTTGAGTAGTTGAATCTGTCTTACTAGTGCTGTTGCTATTATTTCCGCAAGCTGCTAAAGATACAGCTGCTAATAATGCTGCGCTTGATAGTAATACTTTCTTTTTCATGTTGTCTCCCCCTAGTTCTATTACTTTTTAAGACACTTTTAGTTTACAACGAAAAAACCGCTTTCACAATAACTATTTTGCTTTTGACTTGTACTATTTTGCTCTCTTTGGAAACGGTATCATGTTTCATATTTTCGATAAAGCGCTAAAAAACCTATCTACAAAAGGATTTCTCGTGTAGATAGGTTTCATTTTGTCTATTTTATTTAATTGGTAAAAATTTCTTCAAAATCACCATTGTTTGGTCCATAATGACTCCACTAATCAATAATGATACTACAGGTCCAATCGTTGGCCATTGTCCCAATATCGCGGCGGTGATCACACAACTCGCATCGATAAAGAACTTATTTTTAGGGATGGATGTTTTGAATTTTTCATGTAAGGCTAGCGTTGCGGCAATATATGGTCCAACTCCAAGTTCTGCTAAAGCATATACTGCACACCCCATGGCGATTAAAGCAATCCCTACTACCATAGCCACTACTTTTACGGTTATATCCATTTCGGCAAGGGCTCTAAAATCGAACAGTTCAATAAAGAAGCTTTGTAAGAACATCCCTACAACTGTTCCAAATCCAATATATCTCCAGTTGATACTTAGCGTAATGGCAAGAAATACAAGGGAAACAATGATATTACTCGTTCCCATATCCACTCCAAAGGTGCGATTTAACCCTTCCCACACAAGAACGACAACGTCCGCTCCTAATGTACTCGAACCTGCCATCTTCGCGCCAAGTCCGATTAAGAAACAGGCGATGACGAGTAACACGAGTCGCAGTCCTAAATAATCTTTTTTCAATCTCATTCTCCTTATTTGGCCCA
>CALCML010000136.1 GCA_937967765.1 uncultured Carnobacterium sp. | reverse complement strand
AACAACTGCTGCGAATGCCTCTTTGTTAAATAATTTTGAGATTGTTGCGACTGCGCTGATTGCGTTAGTAGTTTTTAAAGAACGTATCAGTAAACGGTTATGGATGGGAATTCTTTTCGTAACCTTTTCTAGTGTTATCTTGTCTTTTGAAGATTTTTCGAGTCTAGAGTTTTCCTATGGTTCTTTATTTGTATTATTGGCTGCTGTTTTCTGGGGATTGGAAAATAATTGCACCAGAAAACTTTCTTCCTGTGATCCGTTAGAGATTGTCTTGTTAAAGGGAATATTTTCTGGAATTGGCTCTATCGTAATTGGTTTAGCGCTTGGTGAGAGATTGATGAATCTTTGGAGCGTCATTGCGGTTATGGCTTTAGGCATTGTGTCTTATGGACTAAGTATTTATTTTTATGTTCATGCTCAACGGCTTCTTGGGGCGGCAAGAACTAGCGCTTATTACGCTGTTTCTCCATTCATAGCAGCTTTCCTGTCTATTCTAATCTTTGGTCAGATGCCAGAAGTTACTTATTTTATTGCACTAATGTTGATGGCAGTAGGAGCATGGTATTCTTCTCATGATGGTATTGAAGAGTAAAATATAGTAGAAAAGCTCGCTTGCGTAGTGCAGGCGAGCTTATTTTTATAGTTGAACAAACAAAATGTAACATATAAGTTACGTAACTTTTATGTTACATTTTGCTTTTTTAGAAATACGTCTTTACAAGTTGGAGTTCTGCTTCGTTCAACTCTCGATATTCTCCGGGAGCCAAAGCCTCGTCTAACACAAATTCTCCAAAGCGAATCCGTTTAAGATAGGTCACTTTCACACCCACGCATAGAAACATCTTCTTCACTTGATGGAATTTTCCTTCAGAGATGGTGACAGTCGCACGGCTCAAGCTATCGCTACTTTCGATGATCGTAAGCGTACTTGGTTTGCATTGGTATCCACCGTGGAAGACCACGCCCCGTTTGAAGGTTTCTACGGCATCCTCGTCTAGCGGACCGTTAACTTCTACATAATATTCCTTCTCGATATGTTGGTCGGGGTTGAGCATGCGGTACCCCAGCGGACCATTATTCGTCACGAGCAGCAGTCCTTCAGTATCCCCGTCGAGTCGTCCGAGCGGGTAGAGGCCTTCGACGTTTTCGTTTGCGAAGAGGTCGATAACCGTCGTATGTTCCTTGTCGGTCGTAGCAGAGATGACGCCTTGAGGTTTATTCAACATATAGTACTTCTGGCTATCTTCATAGATCCGCGTTCCGTTCACCGTGATGACTTGCAGGGCCGCGTCGACATTATTGCTGACGTGAGTAGCCGGAACTCCATCGATTAAGACGGCTTCATTCTTGATGAGCTTCTTCATTTCGCGGCGGCTCAGCACCAGATGTTTCATTAATAGATGTTCGAGTCTCATAGGCCCTCCTTCAAGTCGTTTTCTCGATTATACAATTTTTTTGAAAAATGGAGTAGTTATTCGTTGACGTTCTCTTTATCCTGTGTTAAATTATTAAACGTTGTCGCGCAAGATGACAAAAACATCGAATCATATTTCTTGCAATGAAAACATGAGCGTGATAATATATCTAACGTTGTTGCAAAACAACGATTGACCTTTGAAAACTGAACAAAGAAGACAAACCAAA
>CALCML010000135.1 GCA_937967765.1 uncultured Carnobacterium sp. | reverse complement strand
GTTCTTTCCTTGGATACGAACTGTTGCACGACAAGCGTTGAAGCTTTCGTACTCTAATTCGCCAACAGGCCCGCCGTCCATTGTATAAGCATAATCACAAGCAAATTGATCAACGTCGAATAAATCAGCACCTCTTCCGATTTCTTCATCTGGACCAAAAGCTACGCGAATTTTTCCGTGTTTGATTTCAGGATGTTGTAATAAATAAGCACCTGCTGTAACGATTTCTGTCACACCAGATTTGTCGTCAGCACCTAGTAATGTTTTACCATTTGTTGTAATTAATGTTTGTCCAACATAGTTCTTTAAGTTCGGGAAGTCTTTAGGATCAAGTACGAATTTTCCTTCTTCGTCTAAAATGATTGCTTCACCATTATAGTTTTCGTGAATTTGCGGTTGAATATTTCTAGCTTCAAAATCAGCTGTATCCACGTGAGCAATAAATCCAATAGTTGGCACTTCATGATCAACGTTTGATGGGATTGTTGCTGTTAGGAAGCTGTTTTTAGGATTTAAATAAACTTCTTGGAATCCTAATTCATTTAATTCTTGTTCTAAGTCTTTTAAAAACGCTGTTTGCGAAGGCGTTGTTGGGACTGTTTGACTTGTTTCGTCAGATCTAGTTTCTTTCTTTACGTAACGGATAAAACGTTCTGTTAATTCTTTATGCATTTTCTTCACCTGCTTTATAAAATTCAAATGGATCTGTGAAAGTTTCGCTTTCGATGACTGTCACATCCCAATTGTTTTCTTCTTTCCATTCATGACCCCATTTGGCTAATTGTTTTCGACATACCACTTCGATGTGATGCCCAGCGTCGACTAAGAATAATGGAGTCTCTTGTATATCATGCGCTGTATGGTAGAAAATATCCCCTGTTACAAAGGCATCTGCACCATTTCTAAGTGCATCCATATAATAATTTCCACCTGAACCACCCATAACGGCAACTCTCGAGATGAGTCCATCTGGATTCACACGAGACGGAACATAGCGGAGTCCCTTCAGATTAAATCGCTTAGTAACAAAAGCGATAAATTCTTCTTGCGTCATTTCTTTTGGAAGATTTCCTACACGGCCAAAACCTAAAGTCTTTCCAGAATTCTTCAATGAGAAGACGTCGATTGCGGGTTCTTCATAAGGATGTGCTTCTCTTAAGGAGCGTAAAACATCACTTAACACTTCTTCAGAGCAAACAACTTCTAGTTTGACTTCTTCTACAAATTCTCGTTGATTCAATGAACCAATAGTTGGATTTGCCCCTTCGACAGGTGTAAATTGTCCTACCCCAGAGCTTTGAAACGCACAGTCTTTATAGTTGTCACCGATAGTCCCAGCACCTGCTTCAAACATCGCTTCTAAAACTTTATCCATACTATTTCTTGGAACATAAGTAATAACTTTGACAGAAGGGATGGTTGTTGTTGGAGACATCACTGTTACATCAGATAATAGCAATTCATCTGCCAACCAATCATTAACACCACCTTCTACTACATCAAGGTTAGTATGTGCTGCGTACACCGCAATATCATGCTTCAAAATTTGTTGGAACATTTTATTTTGCGGAACGGTTAAATCAAATAACGCAACTGGTCTAAAAATTGGCGGATGATGCGCGATAATTAAATCAACGTTTTTAGCAATTGCTTCTTCAATAACACTTGGACAAATATCCAGCGTTGTCATGATTACTTTCACTTCTTGATTCCAATCTCCAAAATGAAGTCCAATTGGATCTTTTGGGACTGATAGACTCTTTGGTACGCGTTTTTCAAAACGACTTACCACATCTCTAACTGTTGGCACGATCAATCACTCCTTGCAATTCATTAAATGCTTTTTCAAACTGCTCAATTTTTTCATATTGAGGAGTCTTACTCTTTTGTAATTGTTCCAAAATCTCTTTATTTTTACGGTTCATTCGAGTCCACTTTGCAACAGATAATTCTGTTGGCTCTTTTAGTAAAACTGGACCGTATTTTAATTCGAGTTCTGTATACTCTACTCGTTCGCCCGCTGGTTCAGCGACAATAATTTCATATAAACGATGATTATCTTCAACCACGGTCTCATCAGTAATACGGTACGAATGCTTCATTAACCATTCACGTACGAAATGCTCAGCGACGTTTGGTTGAAGAATCAATCGTTCTTGACCGTTTAAATGATTGCCACTATATCCAGCTTCTAGGATGCGAGAAATGAGTTCGCCGCCCATCCCACAAATCGTAACAGCAGTAATTTCATCTTCTTTTGAAAGAATTTGCAATCCGTCCCCAAAGCGAACTTCTATGCGG
>CALCML010000134.1 GCA_937967765.1 uncultured Carnobacterium sp. | reverse complement strand
CTCCGTATGATAATACCGAAACAATGACTGTCATGCCAAGTGCAATGCCTGCAAGTAGCTGCATAAAATTCCCGTCACGTAGGACACTTGTCATATTCTCTTTTGCAAAAGCCATCATCACAACCATCATCACACAAAGGCCCAAAGCTGTCGCAAGGCTAGCGCCAAGCGTTCCAAACATCGCGACGAATAAGTAGTTCGTACTTGCTTTCACTACGAGTCCTGCTGTGAGTGCTAGTAGCGTTTTTGGATATTGATGTTGACTTTGGAAAATGCCGTGCAACGACATAATGACAGATGCAAAGAAAATACTTGTGACATAGACAAGGAGCACTGCCTGCCCCTTCGCATCTCCAAAGAGGGCGGTATTTAACCATGGCAAAATTGCAATCATCCCCATCGTTGCGACTACTGAGAACGTAATCGTCATTCGAAGAAGCGATGCGGATAATCTCTTAAATTCTAAGTCATGACCTTTCTTAAAGGCACGCGATAACATCGGCATATAGCTCGATGAAAATCCAACTCCGACCACCATTCCTAATTGCACAAGCGGTTGCCCACGGTCGTAAATTCCCTTAAGGTCTTTGGCCACTTCTGGAAGTATTCCTTGGTCTGTTAACACATTATAGACAGAGAATGAATCCACCAATTGGAACAAGACTAAAATCGAACTGAGTAGACAGATGGTTCCACCTTCAAAAGCAAAGCGTTTAAAGAGATGCCCAAATGTCGGCACTTCCATTTCTACTGGCGTAATCGTCAAGGCGTCGAGCGGATCTTTTGTTTCTTTAACTACATAATACAGCATCACGAGAATCGCAAACACCGCCGCAATCGTCGCACTCGACATCGCCCATGTGCCCATCGTGTAGTAATCTGAAATGGCACTGCCAAATAGACTCGCCACAAAGAGAATCACCGCGACACGAACGACTTGCTCCACCACTTGCGAGATGGCAGTCGGCATCATCCGGAAGCTTCCTTGGAAATAACCCCTTGTGATGACCAGAAACGGCATCAATAGAAACATCCACGATACGCTTTGAACGACTGGCAAGAGTTCTACGTCCCCCATCCAATGTGCAATCATTCCAGCCCCCAAATGGAGGAAGGCAAAAATCCCCACTCCAACGAGACTCGCGATAACGAATAGTTGCTTCAATAATTTCTTTAAATGTGTCGACTCCAAGTATTCCGCGACTACATTGGACACGAATACCGGGAATCCCGTTAATGCAAAGGTCATGCCGATTCCATAGATAGGATACACCTGTTGGTATACATAAAAACCGGTGTTGCCTACCATGTTTTGGAAAGGAACTCGGTACACCGCGCTTAAAATCTTAGCGATAAACGCGGCAATCGAGAGCGCAATCGCCCCTTGCATCATCCCTTTACTATTTATCTTCTTCATGTTTTTCCTCATCGCGGGCTAAAATTTCCCCGCATGTTTTTACAAACAGTTTAACTTGCTCAAGCCATAAGTCAACAGGCTTTTGCGTGATATTTAATAAAATCTGAAGACTTTCGCCCTTGTTAGCTACTTGCGCTGGTAATTTCACCGGACCAAGCGCCTCAAAGACGGGCACCCCTTGCAAGCGAGTCGCACTTGGCGGCGCAATCGTAATCATCACCGAATTGTCTTTCCGTTTAATCGATACGACGTTAATCTCGTTGGCGTAATGCTTAATCAGTCCAACCTCTGCTAATGCACTGACTTCATCCGGGAAGTCACCGAAGCGGTCGATAAAGTCATCGAGCAATTCCTCATAAGCTTCCACACTATCAATCGAGCGAATCCGTTTATACATCTCGATTTTTTGACGTTCGTCTTGAATATAACTTGCTGGAATATAAGCATCAATCTGTAAGTCGATTTCAACCGTTTCTTCGTCTGACTTCACTTCTTTGCCTTGTTTCTTCAATACGGCTTCCCTTAATAATTGAGAATATAAGTCGAATCCGACCGAATCGATAAATCCGTGCTGTTGTTTTCCAAGTAAATTCCCTGCCCCACGAATCGATAGGTCGCGCATGGCAATCTTGAATCCAGAGCCGAGTTCTGTAAAGTCGCGCATCGCTTGCAAACGCTTCTCGCTGACTTCGGTTAAAACTTTATCTGGTTGATACATGAGGTACGCATAGGCAATGCGGTTTGTACGCCCAACACGTCCACGCAATTGATACAACTGCGAAAGTCCCATATGATCGGCATTTTCAATAAAGAGAGTGTTCACGTTTGGAATGTCCACCCCAGTTTCGATAATCGTGGTCGTCACTAACACGTCGTATTCCCCTTCGATAAATTGGAAGAGAATATTTTCGAGCGTCGTCTCACTCATTTGACCGTGAATCACACCAACACGACATCCCGGAACGAGCGCTCTGAGTTCGTCCGCCTTCTTCTCAATCGTTTCGACACGATTATATAAATAGAAGACTTGTCCGCCACGAGCCATCTCACGTTCGATTCCGTCACGAATCGTCATCGGGTTTTGTTCCATCACGAAAGTTTGAACCGGATAACGGTTTGCTGGCGGTGTCTCGATTACAGATAAATCGCGCACCCCAAGCATTGACATGTGGAGCGTTCTTGGAATTGGCGTTGCCGTTAGCGTCAATACGTCCACTTGCGATTTCAATTGTTTCAAACGTTCCTTATGCTTCACTCCAAAGCGTTGTTCTTCATCGACAATAAGAAGTCCTAAGTCTAAAAACTGCACGTCTTTTGAGAGCAGACGGTGAGTCCCGATAACGATATCCACCGCACCCTTACGAAGCTTTTCAATCGTTTCTTCTTGTTCTTTTTTACTGCGGAAACGACTTAATAATCCGATGGTAAATGGATAATCCGAGAAGCGTTGTACAAAATTCTCGTAATGTTGCTCGGCAAGAATCGTTGTTGGCACCAAGACAGCCGCTTGTTTTCCATCCATGACCGCCTTGAAGACCGCACGCATGGCTACTTCCGTTTTCCCATATCCAACATCCCCGACAAGCAGACGGTCCATCGGTTTATCCTTTTGCATATCTTCCTTAATTT
>CALCML010000133.1 GCA_937967765.1 uncultured Carnobacterium sp. | reverse complement strand
TTAATAGAGTTACAGATTCCTTTTATGAGTATTACGTCTTATGGGGAAAACCGTTTAGCCAATTACTCTCCATTAACATTGCATTTATCAACTCGTGAGAAATTAGTGGATACATTAGGTAATTTTTCATCCATGATTTCTTTATCTTTATTGTTGGACACTTTATATTCTGGTGTCTTCAGTGAAAATTATGAAGAGAATTATCGAAACAAACGAAAAGTAACTCATGAGTTTGAGCGAAAACGCCGTTCGAATAATCCACTATTAAATGATTCTAAAGAATAAACTCTGCAACACTGTTGCAGAGTTTATTCTTTTTTTCTAATGATTTTAACAACGGTGATGAAAGATGTGGAAATCCTATTGAGAGTGTCGGTTGGACTTAATAGAATGAACGTATCAATCAAAAGGAGAGTCCGTTATGGCTAAAAATATCACAGAATTAGCAGCAACTATTTTGGAAAAAGTGGGTGGTGAACAAAATATCAATTCACTGATTCACTGTGCAACTAGATTACGTTTTAACTTAAAGGATGAAGAAAAGGCAGATACAGAAGGTCTGAAGAATACACAAGGGGTCATTGATATCATTCAAAGCGGAGGACAATATCAAATTGTTATTGGTCCTGATGTGGCAGATGTGTTTCATAAGATTAATGAAATGGCTCAATTTGTTTGTAGCGAAGGCCCTGTTGAGGAGGAAAAAGGGAAAGTTGCAAAAGTCTTAGATACAATTGCGGGGATGTTTGTCCCAATTGTTCCAGTAATGGCTGGGGCAGGGATGATTAAGGTGGTTCTATCGCTTTGCATGATTTTCGGAGTACTTCAAAAATCAGACACGACCTATCAATTTTTAAACTTATTTGGAGATACCATTTTTTATTTCCTACCTGTCATTTTGGCCGCATCAGCTGCTAAAAAATTCAACACGAATCAATATTTAGCGATGACAGTTGGTGCAGCGCTCATTAGCCCAACGTTTTTAAACATGATCACTGCTGCAAAAGAATCTGGAAATGCGATTACACTATTTGGAATTCCAGTAACTCCTGCTACGTATAGTTCGTCAGTCGTTCCAATTATTTTGGCAGTATGGTTCTTATCGATTGTGGAACCAGTTGTGACTCGATTAACACCTGCGGTTTTAAGAATTTTCTTGGCACCAATGATTACTTTATTAATTGTCTTACCAGCAAGTTTTATTGCGATTGGACCTCTTGGAACGTGGTTAGCAGGTTTACTTAATGGAGGAGTGGCCTATTTAAACGGTGTCGTTCCGTGGTTTGTACCGCTATTAGTCGGCGCGACAACGCCACTATTAGTAATGACAGGAATGCACTATGGGATTATTCCGATTGGAATCAACTTACTTACAACCAAAGGGGTAGATACAGTTGCAGGACCTGGTATGATGGTTTCCAATCTTGCTCAAGGTGGAGCTGCATTAGCACTTGCATTTAAAACGAAGAATAAAGAGCTCAAGGGATTAACAGTTTCTACTGGGATTTCAGCAGTTTTAGGGATTACAGAACCTGTTCTTTATGGTGTGAACTTAAAATATAGACGACCTTTATATGCTTCGATGATTGGCGGAGGAGTTGCAGGTTTTTATTTAGGAATCATGGGTGTGGGTCGTTTTGCCCAAGTACCTCCAGGATTATTATCGATTCCAAGTTACTTTAGTGCGGACGCACCGCATATCATTGTTCACGCGTCAATTGCTTGCGGAATTGCATTTGTGACTGCGTTCTTATGCTCATTCGCTTTTGGGCTTCCGAACGAACAAGGGAATAAAGAAGTTTTAGCGACAGTGGTTGCTGATGATACGTTCGTAGCAGTAGCTGAAGGAGAATTGTTACCGTTAGAAAATGTAAACGATCCAGTCTTTTCTTCTAAAGCAATGGGAGATGGAGTAGCAGTCAATCCGACTTCGAATACAGTTGTGTCTCCAGTCAATGGGACAGTCGTTTCAGTTTTCCCAACAGGACATGCCTATGGAATCGTGCGTGAAGATGGGGTAGAAGTACTGGTTCATATTGGAATTAATACGGTTGAATTATCTGGAAAAGGCTTTGAGCCAGCTGTTCAAACGGGAGAGCACGTACAAGCAGGACAAGTATTAGCACGCTTCGATAGAGAATTAGTGATTAGTGAAGGTTATGACCCAACGATTATGATGATTGTCACAGAATCAAAAGGAAAGGATATCTCTCTGAAACACGAAGGGAAAGTTTATGAAGGTGATATTTTATAAACAGAAAGGATACGATTTCCATGAGTTTTAAAGAAAATTTTTTATGGGGTGGAGCAACCGCCGCAAACCAAATTGAAGGAGCGTATCAAGAAGGTGGAAGGGGACTGTCCACTATGGATACGTTAACGGTAGGAGATTTTGCCACTCCACGAAAAATCACTTTTCGGACGGCGGAAGGGATTCTTTGTAAAAAGGAACGTCTATCTGCCGTTCCCGAGGGTGCAGTAGGCGCTATTGACGAGAATGAATATTACCCTTCACATAAAGCCATTAACTTCTATGAGCATTATCAGGAAGATATTCGATTGTTTGCAGAAATGGGGTTTAAAGCCTATCGTATGTCTATTTCTTGGACACGAATCTTTCCTAATGGGGTAGAGGAAGAACCGAATGAAGAAGGATTAGCCTACTACGACAACATTTTTGATGAATGTTTAAAGTACGGGATTGAACCGGTTGTGACCTTATGTCATTTTGATATGCCTTTATATTTAGCCGATCACTATAATGGATGGACAAGTAGAAAGACGATTGACTTCTTTATGAATTATGTATCTACTGTATTCAACCGCTATAAGGGTAAAGTTCGATACTGGTTGACTTTTAATGAAATTAATGTGTTACGATCATGGTTGCAATTAGGCATTCATCCAAACGACGAACAAACTAAATTTCAAGCCGTCCATCACGTATTTCTAGCTTCAGCTAAAGCGGTTCGTCTATGTCATGAGGTAATGCCAGAAGCTCAAATCGGAAACATGGTGATGTATGCACCGAGTTATGCCATGACATC
>CALCML010000132.1 GCA_937967765.1 uncultured Carnobacterium sp. | reverse complement strand
TGGAATCTTAAAGCAATGGGTCCAAACTTTTCGAAACAAAGTGCCGAATCCCTTGCACAAGCCACTCTTAGTTTATATACAGATATCCCAGGCATTACTTCGAGCACGTCTTCAACAGATGAGAAAATCACTTTCACTATTACAATAGACCTGGAAAAAGTGGATTTTGCAAAACTGAAAGAACGATTCCCTAACGACTTCTCTGTCGAAGGCAATAAGCTCAGTTTCAAAGAATTCGAAAAAACTTTATTCGATGCTGGATATACTGCTAAATAACCGATTAGAAAGGTATAAAATACAATGAAAACTATAAAAACATCACTCGTATTACTCTCATCAGTTTTTGTACTTGCGGCTTGCGGACAAAATAACTCAGCAGGTAGCACAGCTCAGACGACACAAGCAGAGCAACCAACGACGACTGTGCCAACAACTCAAGCCAATAATAAACCATCAGAAAATCAATCGTCTGATAACAAACAAAGTAATGCAAACTCTAACCAACAAAGTAACAGCGCCATTCCAAAAGATGGTGAAGCTGTTTATAAAAGAGTGAAAAATGGACGCACAACAACCATAAAATATTATTTCAAAGACGATATCGTTTACCTTCAAGAAGCAGTATATGCTTATAATCCTCAAACTTTGGGGAAATCTGAGGAAGAAACTCAACAAATCGTCAAAAAAAGACACGCCATTTACAACGGAGTGAAAGGAATAGAATCCAATATTCAACGTAAAGACGGAATTTATTACCTTACTATTAATGTTGATTATAATAATGTCGATTGGAAAGAGCTTCATAAACGTGCTCCTGAAACACATCCAGATGATAATCCACCAGTTTTAAAATATAGTGATGTCGTTCCAAAACTACTTGAAAATGGTTATATTAAGCAATAAAATATAAGGAGTTTTAAGAAAGGATTCTATCAAAATGAATAAACACTTGAAAATATCAGTTGCATTACTCTCATCCATTTTTGTACTTGCGGCATGCGGACAAAATAACTCAGCGCAGACTACACAAGCAGCGCAAGAAACAACACAAGCGAATAATAAACAATCAAAACTGAACCCGGCTAATAATCAACAGAGCCAGGAAAAAGCTGCAGACAATCAACAAACTAAAGAAAAAGCGACTAATAATCAACAAAACAAGAAAAAGTCGAACGCACAAAATAGCAGCAACCTTCCAAAAGACGGTGAAGCTGTTTATAAACTAGAAGATAATGGTAATACTACAACCTTAAAATATTATTTCAAAGACGATATCGTTTATCTTCAAGATGCCGTATATGCGTTCAATCCTAAAGAAATGGGTAAAACCGAAGAAGAAATACAAAAACTTCTCAAAAAAAGACACTCTATCTACGACGGAGTGAAAGGAATTGAATCCACTATTGCACGAAAAGATGGAATTTACTACCACACACTCAAAATTGATTACAACAATATCGACTGGAAAGAGCTTCATAAACGTGCTCCTGAAACATTCCCAAATACTAATCCATCTGCTTTAAAATATAGTGAAGCTGTCCCAAAATTACTTGAAGACGGTTATGTTAAACAATAAAAATAATGATGATCGAGAAAGGATTAAATCACAATGAATAAATTATTGAAAAATTCGCTTGTATTACTCTCTTCAGTTTTTGTACTTGCGGCTTGCGGACAAAAATCTTCAACAAGCAGCACAGAGCAGACTTCACAAGCCGCTCAAGCAACTACAACTGCTCCAACCACACAAGTAGCATCCAATAAACAAGCGGCAACAGACGCTCTACCAAAAGATGGCGAAGCAGTATATAAGAAAGAAGAAAAAGGACGTACTACAACCATAAAATACTATTTCAAAGACGATATCGTATACAAACAGGATGCTGTTTATACTTTCAATCCTAAAGAGATGGGGAAAACTGAAGAAGAAATCCAAAAAATAATGAAGAAAAGACAAGCTCTTTATGATGGTGTAAAAGGCTTTGAAACAACTATCTCTCAAAAAGATGGTATTTACATTCATACTCTAAAAATTGATTACAATAATATTGATAGGGAAGAACTCCACAGACGCGATCCAAAAGGATTTCCAGATACAAAAGCTGAAAACTTAATATATAGCGAAGCCGTTAAAAAATTACTTGATAATGGTTATGTTAAACAATAAACTCAACTAAATGAACAGCACCAAAGACTCTCTTTAAGGGCCCTTGGTGCTGTTTTCTTGTCTAAATTTTAGGATGTAACAAAAATGTGACGTAATATTTTTGTTACATCTTCTTTTGTATCATTTATGATACGTATCATAAATGATACAAAATTACCAAATATGGTAATTGCGTCTTCTCCCCTTCCTTCTCAACGAGCGCAGTAGAAGTATTAGCACTTACAATAATGAGAATATCAAGTTCAAGGATTACAAAAAAAGAATCAGTTTATTGAAAGAATAGTGGGAATAGCATTGAAACGAATAAGAGGGAGTAAGGATTTTAATCCCTACCTAAAATACTCTATAAAGTTAGACGCAGTAGCTGATTGAATTAAGCTTCATCACTCGTGATTTGCTTAATTCTAATCAGCCTTGCGGGGGTAAGACTACAAAGCAAAAAGGATTCACACCGTGAATCCTTTTTTGTCTTTGGTCTTACTCCCTGAGGCTTCAAAGGCGAGAGACATCGGTTCGAGCCGGTGCCCCTCTATTACTCTTTCAATATAAAACTGATTCTTTAAAGTAATCCTTGAGTTCTTTATTCGAACGACAATTGGTTTGCTAGTTCGACAGCACGCTTTTCAAACGTGGCCATTTCTTCCTTCAACTCTCTTTGC
Organism: uncultured Carnobacterium sp.; assembly: GCA_937967765.1. GTDB lineage: Bacteria > Bacillota > Bacilli > Lactobacillales > Aerococcaceae > Granulicatella. The sequence goes on along the minus strand of CALCML010000132.1, from coordinate 10,241 downwards.
AGTACTTCTAGCGAACCGTTCACTAGATTTTTATGATCAACGACTCTTTCTCCATTAATCCACACATCTTGAACATTAGAGGCATTGGCAGAATACACCAAGGCCGCATACGCATCATGCACTGGAAACATATTCACAGAAGAGGTTTCCACAAGAACGATATCCGCTTTCTTGCCTGCTTCGAGCGTGCCAACTTCCGCATTGAGTCCAAGCGCTTTGGCCCCTCCTTTTGTCGCCAGAGCCACGATTTCTTTTGCAGGGAACGAGCTGCGGTCCTTCAGATGCGTTTTATGGAAATTAGCGACCATTCGCATTTGAGTGAATAAATCGAGCGTATTCCCACTACTTGGGCCGTCCGTTCCTAATCCAACGGTCACACCGTGATCTAGTAAACTACGAATCGGCGCGATTCCTTTAGCAGACTTCGTATTAGCGCCGATACAATGAACAACGCTGACTTTTGGATACTTAGCCAGAATTTCGCCATCGGATTCCGTCATCAGGATTCCATGTGCTAGAATGACCGGCACTTCAAAAAATCCAAGTGACTCTAAAAATTCGATTGGTGTTTGGTTATAGGTTTTACGGAAATAATCCATCTCGTACGTCATCTCAGAAACATGAAGCGTAATAGGAACTTTATTTTCTTTCGCAAACGCTAGAATCGCTCTCATCACTTCTTCGGTATTTGTATTCGGAGCATGAGGGGCAATTATTGGGTGTACGAGTTCATCCCCTTTCCACTCGTCAACAAACGCTTGAGTATACGCCAAGGCTTCGTCTGTATTCTTGCTATCGGGAGTCTTCATATCGATAATCGTTTCGCCTACTAGAGAACGCATCTTCATTTCTTTTGCGACTCTCGCAACGGCGTCTTCGAAATAATACATATCACACATCGCAGTCACTCCTGCTAGCTGCATCTCTGCAATCGCATAGGCCGTGCTTTTAGCGATTAACGGTTCATCGACCACTTCTTGTTCTAATGGAAATAGGAAGCGTCTGAGGCGGTCTGGGCAATCGTCTCCTAATGAGCGGAACGGAATCATCCCGCAATGCGTATGAGCGTTCACGAATCCAGGAAGCAAGATTCCACCATGCGCATCAATCCAATCCTCTGCCTTCTTCTCCTCAAATTGATCCATTGCCCCAACTTCCACAATCGAGTGCTCCTCAATCACTAAGTACCCACTTCGGTACTCTGTAAAGGCATCATCCATCGTTAAAATCCATGCGTTTTTATAACCGATTCTCATTACTGCCACTCCCTTTCCTGTCTTCTTTATTCTAATTGAATTCCATTATAAGAACAATCAAAACTCGCATTAGAAGAACAAAGCCGCCAGTCTAACAACTATCTAGCGGCTTAGTCTACTCTTTATTCTGATCTATCCTTAAATAGAATTCAAAATCCTATTGGTTTAAGATTTTATTCCATTGGTCAATCCAAGATTTAAGGTTTTCGTTTACAAGTTTGAAATCAACTGTTTTCGCACGTTTCGCAACGTTACCATAAGTCATTGTTTTCACTTCATCATCTGCTAATTTTACATCTTTATTAACAGGAGCTTCACTCAATGATTTTGCTTTTACCGCTTGGTTTTCAGCGCCAATACGGAAGTTCACATATTTGTATGCATTTTCTTTGTTTTTCGCATCTTTAACGATGTTTACTGTATTGTAGTTTGCATAAGTTCCAGATTCAGGAACCACAGAAACGACATTGCTGTTTGCTTTTTGAACAGTTGGGATTGCAAAGTCTACAACGACAGCCACTTGTACTTCGCCAGCTTGGAACATATTTGCTAAGTCACTTGATTTAGAATATGTTTTAACGATATTTGGTTTTAATTCTTCAAGCGCTTTGAAGGCTGCTGCCCCTTTATCGTCTTTAAGAGCTTTACCGCCTTTATCAGCTGCTACAGATAAGAATAATGGACCACCTGTAGTTGTGATATCAGGAATCGCCACTTTTCCTTTTAAATCTTCTGACCATAAGTCGCTCCAGTCTTTAATTTCACGACCTAATTTTTCTTTATCATAAACAATCGCAATACTGTTAATAGAGAATGGAATTCCTCCGCCATTTTGGAACACTTCTTTAGCGCCATCTGTTAATAACGCAAGGTTTGGAATTTCTTTTTCAGTGACTGTTTCAAATAATCCTTCAGTTGTTCCTTTTGTAGAACCTGATTGTGATAATTCGATAACGTCGATGTTGCTTCCGCCACTTTGAACTTTTGTTAAACGTTCTGAAGCATTCCCAACTTCTAATGTCACTTTAACGCCATTCGCTTCAGCAAATGGATTGATAATGTCGCGCTCTACAATATCTTGACTTAATCCGAATGTGGATACGACTAATTCAGAAGAAACGCCTTTTGAAGCATCTCCACCTGCTGTTGTGGCATCATTCTTTGGTAAATTCGCTTGGCTATTTCCGCAACCTGCTAAGACTAATAACGACGCTACTGCAATACCTGCAATTGATTTTTTCATGTGTGTACACTCCTTAAATTTTTTATTTTATAACACAATGACATGATCTTTAGGGAACGCTATAGAGACTTTCGTTCCGACTTCTAAAACGGCTGGATTGTTTACAAGAAGCACACCCACGTCCGTTTTCACTTCATACTGATACGCTTTTCCGATGAAGGTTCTTACTAAAATTTCGCCTGGAAGAACACCATCTCCCTCATTTAAGAGTTCAATATGGTCTGGACGAATTGTTACCGTCACATCGCCTTCCTTGTCATGTTCCATCGTTTCTAAGACAAGTCCATTCGACAATTGAACCGTGTGATTTGCTTGAACTGTTCCTTTGATAAAGTTTTCAAATCCAATGAAACGAGCAACAAACTCAGTGGTTGGATGTTGATAAATTTCTTCAGGAGTCCCGTATTGTTCGATAATCCCATTATTCATGACCGCTACCTTATCCGAGATTGAGAAACATTCCTCTTGGTCGTGCGTTACGAATAAAGTCGTAATCTTGAATTGTTGCTGGATACGTTTGATTTCTAGACGCATTTGAAGTCTAAGTTTGGCATCCAAGTTACTTAACGGTTCGTCGAGTAGTAAGAGTTTTGGTTCAATAACAAGTGCTCTGGCAAGAGCCACCCTTTGTCTTTGTCCCCCTGACAGTTGTTTTGGATAGCGATCGCCAAGTTCTGCTAATCCGCACACTTCAAGCATTTTAGCGACTTTTTCGTCAATTACTGCTTTACTTTCTTTTCTCACTTTCAATCCGAACGCAACATTTTCAGCCACTGTTAAATGTGGGAACAATGCATAACTTTGGAATACCATCCCGAATTGTCTATGGTGGACAGGCACTTTTGTCATATCCTCACCGTCTAATTCGAAGGTTCCGCTATTTTGATTAAGGAGTCCCGCTACAATACGAAGCGTCGTCGTTTTCCCACAACCACTCGGACCGAGCAAGGAAACTAATTCCCCTTTTTCAATCGATAAATTCAAATCTTTTAAAATATGATGCTTATTATCATAAATCATATTTACATCTGTTAATTTTACAAATGACATATCTTTCTCCTTATGAAATGGAAGCTAAGCCCAACGTTTTTTCAATCGCAATCATAATCCCCATCGTTACAAACATTAAAATCACGGATAATGCTGAAACAGATGGATCGTAGTTGAATTCCATGTAACTTAATAAAGTCGTTGGAAGCATGGTCACTCCTGGACCTGATAAGAACATCGAAACAGGAACGTTATTGAATGAGTTCACGAACGCTAACATAAACGCCGCGAAAATTCCTGAAGTGATATTTGGTAATAGCACCATCGCAAAAGCTCTCTTCTTCGTACACCCAAGCGTCCAAGCAGCCTCTTCCATCGAAACATCAACTTGTTCCATACTAGAGCCAACAACACGAATCACATATGGAATACTAATGAGGAAGTGGCCAATCAGTAATCCCGGTAGAACTGGGAATTTAAAACTCACAACAATCATTTGATAGAGGGAATACCCTACGACAATCCCCGGAATCATTGTTGGCGATAAGAAGAAATCCTTCATTAACTTCTTCCCTTTAAAGTGGTCTCTGGATAATACATACGCAGCTGGCACCCCAATCACTAATGCAAGGAGTGTGGCTACAACGCCTACAAGTAAGCTGAGTTGCAAGCTCGACATGAAGGCTTTTGACGTAAGCGCCATAATGTACCAGTCGATGGTAAATCCTTTAATCGGGAAGGTAATAATCGCTTCTGTCCCAAAAGAAGTAATCACGATAATCACGAGTGGTAAGAATAGGAATAAGAAGACAACAGTCGCAATCATCGTTAGTAATTTATTTTTACGCAATGTCTCCACCTCGCTTATCCATCGATTTCGCTAAAAGATTCAATGCCTTCATCACGGCAAATGTAATCACAATCATGACAAGCGCAATCACACTCGCACTTGTCCAATCACCCAGCGTTGTCGCGCGTTGGTAAAGCAATGTCGCTAACATCATCTTTTTATTTCCACCTAATAATTGTGGCGTTGTATATGCGGTGAGCGTCCCTGTAAACACGAGAATACTTCCGACAATCATCCCTGGTAGCGACAGTGGCAAAATAATCTTGAAAAAGCCTTTTAAAGGACTTAGCCCAAGCGTTGCCGCCGCTTCTAGCAGGTCATCATCAATATTTTCTAGAACCCCTACAAGTGTCATAATCATCGTCGGTAAGAATAGATAAACCGAACCGATAATAATCGAGAAGTCTGTATATAAGAGTGACATTGGCTCGTTAATCACGCCAAACATCATGAGTAAGTTATTGATTACTCCGTTTTTACCAAGAATCGTAATCCATGCAAAGCTTCGAATAACAGAGTTTGTTAAAAGTGGGAATAGCGTTAACGCAATCAGAATCCCTCTCCATTTCTTCGATACTCCAGAAATCACGTATGCTGCCGGCAAGCCCAAAACAGCACAAAAAATCGTAACGATCAAGGAAATACTAAGCGTACGTCCTAACACCGCCATAAAATAGGAATCTTTGAAAAAATCAATATACAGTTGCAAAGAAAAACTACTTTCTGGGAATACCGTTGGAATCAAGCTACTTAGTAACGGAAGGACTAAGAAAAAGCATAATAGAACAATCCCAGGAAAGAGCAACGTATATCGAACGTTCTTTTTCATAATACATCTCCTTGTTCGTTTTTAGACTTATATTATATGCCTAAACTGATAAATTTTCAATACAGTTCCAAAAATTTCCAAACAAAATTTTATATACTCCTTATTTAATTCGTGTTTAACCCCCTTTTCAACCCGACATTACCAAATATGGTAATGTCGTCTTCTCTCCTTCCATCTCAACGAGCGTAGAAGAAGTATTAGCTCTTTTAATAAGCTAACTGACCAAAGTTCAAGGATTACAAAAAAGAATCAGTTTATTGAAAGAATAGCGGGAATAGTATTGAAACGAATAAGCCGGAGTAAGGAATTTATTCCCTACTCCGGCTTTGAGACTTCAAAGGCGAGAGACACCGGCTCGAGCCAATGCCCCTTACCCTTCTTATTTTACGAGCGCAGAAGAAGTATTCGCACTTTATAAACTATCACAATAAAAAGGTACGAAGATTATCTATCTTATGTATAAAAACAAAGATTACCTCGGTTTCTATAATAACAACAATAGCGACTAGTAACCGATGCGAATTAGATTCTCTTGAAAATTTATTTTCTAGAGAATCTTTGAGGCTCAGTAGGATTGAGACCTTGGCTCAATCCGGTACAGCTATTGTCGTTATTATGAAGATAACCGAAGGTAATCTAAGTTTTTATAGTACTACATAAAATAATCTTCGTACTGACTTTATTTTATCGAATAGATACGTTTTCTAAAGCAACTAATGCTTCTTCTACGCGAGTCATGGCGGACTTAATAACATCCTCCTCCAACGTCGCATTGCGGTTCACAAACAATAATGAATACGCTAATGATTGGAATCCTTCTGGCACGTGTTCCCCTTTATAAACGTCGAATAACGTTACATTCGATAAGAACTCACCAGCATTCGCACGGATGACATCCACTAACTCAGCATGTGTTAATGAAGTTGGTGCTAAGATCGCGATATCGCGCGTCATGCTTGGATATTTCGCAACAGATTGAATCACCGATTCTTGTAAGTTAGCCGCAAGTAATGGTTCCACATCTAACTCGAAGACGAATGTGTCTTGTAAGTCTAATGCTTTTTGAACGGTTGGATGAACTTTACCGATTAAACCAATCGCTTCTCCGTCTAAAAGAATGCGCGCTGTTTGTCCTGGGTGTAATTCTTCGATGTCTGTTAAAGGTTCAAAGCGTACACGGTCCAAGCAATCAAGTTGTGTGAAGTACTCTTCTAGAATTCCTTTTACCACATAGAAATCCACTTTCTCTGCTTTATGGTTCCAGTTCGCACTTGTCACGTCTCCTGTTAAAATACCCGCAATGACTTCTTTCTCGATGAAATCTTCATTGCCAGAAGTTCCTAACTTGAACACACGGCCTGCTTCGAATAATTTCACGTTGTTTTGTGAACGAGCCACATTGTATTGAACGGCTTCTAATAAACTTGGTAATAGTGATTGACGTAATTCGCTACGATCTTCACTCATTGGCCAGCTTAAACGCACGCTTGTTGCGTCTTTCTTCGTAAACCATTTTGATTTTTCTGGAGTTGTTAGCGCGTAAGTGTAAGCTTGTGAAAGTCCAGCTCCTTGCATGAATTGACGAGTGTAACGGATGAAGCGTTGTTTATCCGTTAAGCCACCTACTGTACTTTCAGTTGTTGGTAATGTCGCAGGAATCTTATCGTATCCGTAAATACGTCCCACTTCTTCCACCAAGTCTGCTTCGATAGAAATATCAAATCTCCATGCAGGGATTGTCACGTCGAAACGAGTTCCTTCCACAGATGTTGGATATTCTAATTGCGCAAATACTTGTTTCACTTCATCTAGTGTTAAGCTTGTTCCTAAAACATGGTTTAAGCGTTCTAGAGTGATGCTCACAACTGGTAATTCTAAGTCATAGCTTTGTGCTGATGCGAATGCTTCTTTCACTGTTCCGCCACCAAGCTCGGCAATCAATGCTGCAGCGCGTTTCCCGGCTTGAACGATCGTTGCTTTGTTAATGCCTTTTTCAAAACGAGCACTTGATTCGCTACGTAAGTTATGTTTTTGTGACGCTAGGCGAACTGCTTTAGGATCGAATAAAGCTGCTTCTAATAAGACTGTAGTTGTCTCGTCTGAGATTTCAGTGTCTAATCCACCCATGACCCCAGCTAATGCGACTGGTTGGTCGCCTGAAGTAATCACGATTTCGTTTTCTAATGTACGTTCTTCCCCATCTAAAGTCACTAATGTTTCGCCTTCTGTTGCGCGACGAACATGGATTGCTTTTTCAGGTAATTTATCGTAGTCAAATGCATGAAGCGGTTGACCGTATTCCATTAAAATGTAGTTCGTTACGTCCACTAGATTATTGATTGGTCGAACGCCAGCTGCGATTAAACGATTTTGCATCCATTGTGGACTTGGAGCCACTTTAACGCCTTCGATTAAGAATGCGTGGTATGCAGGAGCGTCTGCTTCATTTTCGACAGAAACTTTCACAACGCCTTGAATTTCAGAAGAAGTTCCTTTTTCGAATGCATCTGGTTCTAAATTGTTCTTCAAATTGTAAATCGCACCGATTTCGTGAACAGAACCGCGCATGCTTAAAGCATCCGAACGGTTTGCAGTGATATCGAGTTCCACGATTGCTGAATCAAGCGCTAATGCATGAACGGCGTCGCTTCCTACTTCAATGCTGTCATCTGTGAAGACGTAAATTCCATCTTCATATTCTTTTGGTACTAAGTTACTTGGCACACCGATTTCTTGCAATGAACAAATCATTCCTTGAGATTCTACGCCACGTAATTTCCCACGTTTAATTTTATGACCGCCAGCAATGCGTGCACCGTGAGTCGCCACGATAATCTTTTGTCCTGTTGCGATATTTGGAGCACCACACACGATTTGAAGCGGCTCGTCAGCTCCTACTTCTACTGTAACAACGTGTAAGTGGTCTGAGTCTGGATGGTCAACCACTTCTGTTGCTAAACCAACCACTAGTCCTTTTAAGCCTTCGCCTGGAACCGTTACGCTATCAACTTCGATTCCTGTACGAGACATTTTTTCTCCTAATTCTTGAGGAGTGATTTGTGATAAATCAATATATTCATTTAACCATTCGTATGATAATTTCATGTTCTTCCTCCTCTTATGACTCTTTCGTAAATTGGCTTAAGAAACGCACATCGTTTGTATATAATGAACGAATATCTTCAATCCCATATTTCAACATTGCGATACGGTCTTGACCTAACCCGAAGGCAAATCCACCGTAAACACTTGAATCCACGCCAGCAGCTTCAAGCACGTTTGGATGCACCATACCACTACCTAATACTTCAATCCAACCTGTTCCTTTACATACAGAACAGCCTTCGCCACCACATTTGAAGCAGCTAATATCCACTTCTAGAGATGGCTCAGTGAATGGGAAGTAACTTGGACGAAGACGCACTTCACGGTCTTCCCCGAACATTTCTTTGGCAAATGCCGCAAGAGTCCCTTTTAAGTCTGACATCGTAATGTGTTTATCGATGACAAGACCTTCGATTTGATAGAACTGATGTGAGTGAGTCGCATCATCGTTATCACGACGGAATACACGACCTGGACTTAACATCTTCAATGGGCCTTTCGTAAAGTCATGTTTTTCCATTGTACGCGCTTGTACTGGAGAAGTTTGTGTACGAAGTAAGTACTCAGGAGTGATGTAAAATGTATCTTGCATATCACGCGCTGGGTGATCTTTTGGCAAGTTCATCATCTCGAAGTTATAGTGGTCTGATTCCACTTCTGGGCCTTCTACCACTTGATATCCAAGGCCGATGAAGAAATCTTCTACTTGGTCTTGAACGTGCGCTAATACGTGCGCAGTTCCACGTTCCATTGGACGTCCTGGCATTGTGACGTCGATGGTTTCAGATTGCAATGCTTCTTCTAGCGCTTTTGCTTCAAGCACTTCTTTCACAGAAGCGATTTTTTCTTCTAAGACAGAACGTAATTCATTGGCAAGAGCCCCCACTTTTGGTTTCTCTTCGTTGGCTAAGTTTTTAATGTTTTTAAGAACTTCTGTGATTGGTCCTTTTTTCCCTAATTGTTGTACACGAATTTGATCGAGCTCTTTTAATGTTTTTACTTCTTCTAATGAAGCAAGCACATCTTTACGAATCGCATCAAACTGTACTTTCATTTCTTCTAAATTCATTGTATTCCTCCTTATAAAAATAAAAATCCCTTATAGCCAATAGACTATAAGGGACGAAATTTCGCGGTACCACCCTTGTTCCTTGAGACTTGCTCAAGACACTTGGACGCTGTTAACGGGGGCGACCCGAACCATTATTCATCAGTGAATCCCAATGGTCACTCCGGAAGTGAAAAGTTTGAAACGTGACTTGGAAGACTTGCAGTCAGGATCTTCCTCCCTGAAAAGCTTTGTTAAAAACCCTTTTCCATCAATGTGTTTTCTATATATGCTTTATCCTATCATAATGACGTGAAAATGAAAAGGAAAATTATTCTAAAGGAACATTTGAATCGCAAGTATAATAATTAAAAGAACCACCACTGAAACAAGCCATACGTTTAGAAAATGATTGTACTTTCTGAGTCCTGGTTTTGGAGTACGATGTACTGGTACACTCTCTTCCTCACGTTCAGAATGCAACTCTTCTTCTCTTTCGTAAAAGCGTCCACGACTGTCTCTTCGCTCTTGCCTAGCTTCTAGTTCTTCTAACTCTCGATTCTGTTTTTCTAATTGCTCTTTATACGATTTTCTCGTTAATAAAGGTTCATTTGGCATTGACTATTCTCCTTTATGCATCCAAGCGTACTGTGCCGCAATAATCGTCTTCGCATCCGCAATTTCACCAGTTTGGATTTTTTGCATCACTTCTTCTAGTGGCATCCATAAGATTTCGACAAATTCATCTTCATCTGCAGGTTTTGCATTTTCTTTAATACTTACATTTTTTGCTTGGAATAATGTGATTTTCTCATCGCAGAATCCAGGTGTTGAGACCATTTCCATCATCTTCACCCATTCTTCGGCAACAAGATTTGTTTCTTCTTCTAATTCACGTTTTGCGGCTTCTAGAGGCACTT